>NZ_JBFUCI010000295.1:0-8241 GCF_056405335.1 Variovorax sp. P1_H12_2 | reverse complement strand
GGAGATGTTCGCGCGCGACGGCGAGCGCATGGCCGACGTGCGCCGCCGGGTGAACCGGCTGCCGCTGGGCGCCGCGGCGCTGGCCGGCACCAGCTACCCGCTGGACCGCGAGGCCGTCGCCCGCGCGCTGGGGATGGACGAGGTCTGCCAGAACAGCCTGGACGCAGTCAGCGACCGCGATTTCGCGATCGAATTCACGGCCGCCGCCTCGCTCGCCATGGTGCACATCAGCCGCCTGAGCGAGGAGCTGGTGCTGTGGATGAGCCAATCGTTCGGCTTCATCGACATCGCCGACCGCTTCTGCACGGGCAGCTCGATCATGCCGCAGAAGAAGAACCCGGATGTGCCCGAGCTCGCCCGCGGCAAGACCGGCCGCGTGGTCGGCCACCTGATGGCCCTGATCACGCTGATGAAGGGCCAGCCGCTGGCCTACAACAAGGACAACCAGGAAGACAAGGAGCCGCTGTTCGACACCGTCGACACGCTCAAGGACACGCTGCGGATCTTCGCCGAGATGGTCGGCGGCATCACGGTGAAGCCGGAGGCGATGGAGCGCGCCGCCCTGCGCGGCTATGCCACCGCGACCGACCTGGCCGACTACCTGGTCAAGAAGGGCCTGCCCTTCCGCGACGCGCACGAAACCGTGGCCCACGCGGTCAAGGCGGCGATCTCGCACCAGGTCGACCTGTCGGAGCTGCCGCTGGCCGTGCTGCAGACCTTCAACCCGAAGATCGAGAAGGACGTCTATGGCGTGCTGAGCCTGCGCGGCTCGCTGAACGCCCGCGACATCCTCGGCGGCACCGCGCCGGCGCAGGTGCGCCGGCAGATCGCCCGGCACCAGGCCA
The DNA here is from genome assembly GCF_056405335.1 of Variovorax sp. P1_H12_2. Classification (NCBI taxonomy): domain Bacteria; kingdom Pseudomonadati; phylum Pseudomonadota; class Betaproteobacteria; order Burkholderiales; family Comamonadaceae; genus Variovorax; species Variovorax sp. P1_H12_2. Next base: position 7,396 of record NZ_JBFUCI010000295.1, on the reverse strand, counting down.
GGCTGGCCTGAGAGAGACGCACGGTGCGTGGTCGACTTCACGGCCGACAATGTGAAGTTCTGCGGCAATAGGCCCATGGACGAAAGGCATCGACCGTCCGTTGTGTTCCTAAATGTAAGAATGTAGTGCTAAAGTTTGGCATTCTTTGCGCTTACGGTTCAGGGTGAACCCTGAACCGAAGCTGTTACCGAGCGCCGAACTCCATGGAAAAACCCCGCTGCGTCGTCGTCATCCTGACCTTCAATTCCGCTTCCATCATCCGGGAAACCGTGTCCGAGGCGAAGAAAGTCAGCCCGCACGTCTTCGCGGTCGACTCCCATTCGTCGGACGGCACGCCCGCGATCCTCGCGGAACTGGGCTGCACCGTGGTTCAGCGCCCGTTTACCAACTACAGCGACCAGCGCAACTGGGCGATCGCGCAGGTCGAGCAGGCCTATGAATGGCAACTGCACCTCGATGCCGACGAGGTGCTCGACGCCCGCGCGGTGGCCGACATCAATGCGCTGCTGTCCGGCACGCCCGGGTCGGACGCCTACCTGATCCGCCGCCGCGACTATTTCATGGGCAAGATGCTGCGCTTCAGCGGCCTCAATCCCTGGCACCTGCGCCTGTTCCGTTCGGGCCAGGGACGCTGCGAATCGCGGCTCTACGACCAGCACTTCATCAGCCCCGCGACGCCCGGGCGCCTCGGCGGCTTCATGCACGACAAGAACTCGGCCCGGCTCAGCGACTGGATCGCCAGCCACAACCGCTGGAGCGACGCCGAGGCGAAGGAGAAGCTCGGCCCGCGCGGCGCCGCCGACGACGTGCTGAAACCCCGCCTCATGGGCGATGCCCGGGAGCGCACCCGCTTCATCAAGGAGCTCTACTACAAGCTCCCGATCGGCATCCGCTCGCTCGGCTATTTCGTCTATCGCTATGTCTTTCGCCTCGGTTTCCTGGACGGCAGGACCGGTTTCTATTTCGCGTTTTTCCAGGCGCTCTGGTTCCGCATGCTGGTCGATGCGAAGATGTACGAGCAACGCAACCAGCAGCCATCGAACTGACATTACGGAGTGATCACGCGCATGCGCAAATACAACGCTTCCAAGCGAATCCTGGTCACCGGCGGCGCCGGCTTCCTCGGCAGCCACCTGTGCGACCGCCTCATCGAGCAGGGCCACGACGTGCTGTGCGTCGACAACTTCTTCACCGGCAGCAAGCGCAATGTCGAGCATCTGCTCCACCACCCGCGCTTCGAGCTGATGCGGCACGACGTGACCTTTCCGCTCTACATCGAAGTGGACGAGATCTTCAACCTCGCCTGCCCGGCTTCGCCGATCCACTACCAGCACGACCCGGTCCAGACCACCAAGACCAGCGTGCACGGCGCCATCAACATGCTCGGCCTGGCCAAGCGCGTGCGCGCCAAGATCCTGCAAGCCTCCACCAGCGAGGTCTACGGCGACCCGGAGATCCACCCGCAGGTCGAGGCCTACTGGGGCCGCGTGAATCCGATCGGCCTCCGAAGCTGCTACGACGAGGGCAAGCGCTGCGCCGAAACGCTGTTCTTCGACTACCACCGTCAGCACCAGCTGCGCATCAAGGTGGTGCGCATCTTCAACACCTACGGGCCGCGCATGCACATGAACGACGGCCGCGTGGTGTCGAACTTCATCGTCCAGGCGCTCCGGGGCGGGGACATCACGATCTACGGCGATGGCCAGCAGACCCGCAGCTTCTGCTACGTGGACGACCTGGTGGAGGCGATGCTGCGCATGATGGCCACCGGCGACGAAGTACCGGGTCCGATCAACATCGGCAACCCCGGCGAGTTCTCGATGCTCGAGCTGGCCAACAGGGTGATCGAGCTCACCGGCTCGAAGAGCAAGCTGATCAAGCAGCCGCTGCCCGCCGACGATCCCAAGCAGCGCCGGCCCGACATCTCGCTGGCGCAGAAGGAACTCGACGGCTGGACGCCGCGCACCCAGCTCGACGAAGGCCTGAAGAAGACCATCGCCTATTTCGACCAGGTTCTTTCGGAACCCAACGCGGCCTGATCTCATGAACATCACGATCATCGGCACCGGCTACGTCGGACTGGTCACGGGCGCCTGCCTGGCGGACATCGGCAACAACGTCTTCTGCCTCGACGTCGACGCCAGCAAGATCGCCACCCTCAACGCCGGCGGCATCCCAATCTATGAGCCCGGCCTGGACGCCGTCGTGGAATCGAACGTGGCGGCCCAGCGGCTGTCCTTCTCGACCGACATCGAGGCCTCGGTGGCCTTCGGCGACGTCCAGTTCATCGGCGTGGGCACACCGCCCGAAGAGGACGGCAGCGCCGACCTCCAGTACGTGCTGGCCGCGGCGCGCAACATCGGCCGCTACATGAACGGCTTCAAGGTCGTGGTCGACAAGTCGACGGTGCCCGTGGGCACGGCCGACAAGGTCACGGCCGTGATCCAGGAGGAGCTCGACCGGCGCGGCCGCTCCGACCTCCAGTTCTCGGTCGTCAGCAACCCCGAGTTCCTCAAGGAAGGCGCGGCGGTCGAGGACTTCATGCGGCCCGACCGCATCGTGATCGGCTACAGCGACGACGACAACGGCCGCGAGGCGCTGGCCTGGATGCGCCGGCTGTACGCGCCCTTCAACCGCAACCACGAGCGCACCCGCGTGATGGACGTGCGCTCGGCCGAGTTCACCAAGTACGCGGCCAACGCGATGCTGGCGACCCGCATCAGCTTCATGAACGAACTGGCCAACCTGGCCGACCGCGTCGGCGCCGACATCGAGTCGGTGCGCCAGGGCATCGGATCCGATCCGCGCATCGGCTACAGCTTCCTGTATGCCGGCACCGGCTACGGCGGCAGCTGCTTCCCGAAGGACATCCAGGCGCTGACCCGCACCGCGCGCGACCACGGGCAGGCGCTGCGCGTGCTCGAATCGGTCGAGGCAGTCAATGACGAGCAGAAGCGTGTGCTGACCAACAAGGTGCTGGCCCGCTTCGGCCCGGACCTGAGCGACCGCACTTTCGCACTGTGGGGACTGGCCTTCAAGCCCAACACGGACGACATGCGGGAAGCGCCGAGCCGGGTCGTGCTCGACGTGCTGTTGCGCGCCGGCGCCCGCGTGGTGGCGCACGACCCGATCGCGGTCGACGAGACGCGGCGGGCACTGAAGCTGGACTTCGCGGACGCGCCGGCGCTGCTCGAACGCATCACGTTCAGCGCCAAGGACCCCATGGAGGCCCTGGCCGGCGCCGACGCGCTGATCATCGTGACCGAGTGGAAGGCCTACCGCAGCCCGAACCTCGAACGGCTCAAGGCGCTGATGAAGACGCCGGTGATCTTCGATGGCCGCAATCTCTATGAACCAGGCACCATGAAGGATGCCGGCGTCATCTACCAGGGCATCGGGCGAAATAGTTTCTAGCTCGCCCCCAGGTCGGGCTCACTGCGTGTAGCCCTCCCACCCCCTGCCGGGGGCAACACCAGCGGCCCGGCAAAGCCGGTTCCGCGGTGTTTCACCGACGGGCCAGGCTGCGCCGGCCGCGCCCCTGTTTGGTTAACATTGATTCGATGAAAGCTGCTGTCCGCGTCGCCCTGGTTTGGCTCGCATGTCTGAGCCCGCTGGCCTCGCAGGCCGAGCCGGATTCGAAGGCGGCCGAGTCGGCCGCCTACGCTGCGGCCCACGCACGCTGGCAACGCGAACTGAACGCCTTCGACGCCGCCGACGCCGAGCGCCTTCCCGCCCCCGGCGGCGTGCTCTTCGTCGGCAGTTCCACGATCCGCATGTGGCCCCGGCTGGCACAGGACTTCCGGCAGCAGCCGGTGGTCATCAACCGCGGCTTCGGTGGCTCGACCATGGCCGACTGCGGCCTGTTCGCGCGCGAGCTCGTGGTGCGCTACAAGCCGCGCATGGTGCTCGTGTACGCCGGCGACAACGACCTGGCCGAGGGACGGACGCCTCTGCAGGTGCTGGAGAGCTTCGCCCAATTCGCCAACACGGTGCGCACCGAGCTGCCAGGCACCCGCATCGCCTACATCTCGGTCAAGCCCAGCCCTTCGCGCGAGAAGCTGCTGCCGGGCATCCGCGAAACCAACAACGTGATCGGCGCCTACCTCCAGCGGCTGCCCAACAGCGCCTACATCGACATCTTCACGCCGATGCTGGGCGCCGATGGCCGACCCCGGCCGGAGCTCTTCCGGGGCGACCAGCTGCACCTCAACGACGAGGGCTACCGGCTGTGGCAGTCGGCCATCGCCCCGCACCTGCAGGAGCAAGCGGCACAGGGCGAGGGAGCCCGAGGGCCGTCAGTCACCCAGGGCACGCGATAGCTGCCTGGGCTGCGGCGGCCTGGGCCGGTCGTCCCACCACAGCGTGAGGCGGGCGACACCGTAGAGCCAGCCGAACACGACGCCCAGCAACAGCCCGTCGCCCCACCAGGGGCGGACCGTCTGGCTGTCGCCGTAGATCGCGAGCACCGACAGCACAGCCACCAGGTGGGCGCAAAAGACAGGCAGCGAGGCGCGGCCCAGATCCTCCAGCCCGTGCAGGCGCGGGATGCGCCGCATGACGGCCGGCCCGAAGCGCACCGCCACGATGCCGAGCACCGCCAGGTTGACCAGGCGCAGCGGCCCGAGCTGCCACTTGTCGAACAGCAGGTTGAGCTCGACGTCACCGCCGAAGGGCGCCTGGCCATGGATGCCGTGGTGCCGCCACCAGAAGCCGTAGAGCGCTGCCGCACCGGCGAGCACGACCAGCCAGGACGGGAAGCTCAAAAAAGGCCTGGCGTCGGGCGCGTTGCGACTGGCGCCCATCCACAGTCCCGCGAACCACAGGAACTGCCAGGCGAAGGCATTGAAAGCGCCCATCTCGTGGAAAGGCACCGCGAGGCCCAGGTAACGCACGGCCAGCGCGTAGAGCCATTCGCTGAGCCCGAACTGCGCCAGCGCCCACAGGCTTGCGCTGGCCACCATCACGCCGGTCCAGCCGTGGCGCAGCGCGAAGGCCAGCACCCAGGGGCTCAGGAGCATGAAGAAGATGTACATCGGCAGGATGTCGAGCAGCGCCGGCTCGTAGACCAGCAGCAGCGAATAGAGGAAGCCCTCGCGCGGATTGGCCAGGTAGAAGGACAGCAGGTTCTTCACCGCCGGCTGGTCGATGCGCAGGCCCACCGCCGAGATGATCGTGAACAGGAAGAGCAGCGTCGCCGCCTGGCTCAGGTAGACCTTGAGCGCCCGTCGCCAGAAGGCCCGGCGCATCGAGTCGACGCCCCGGGTGCGCGCGATGCGGCTGTAGACCAGCCCCGAGACAAAGGCCGACAGCAGCACGAAGCCCTCAGCCGCCGAGACGAAGCCGAACGGCTGTCCCAGCGGATCGGTCAACCGGGTCGGCAGGTGGGTGACGGTCATCAGCACGAGCATGAGCCCGCGCAATGCATCGATTTCCCAGTAGCGTTTCATCGGTCGGCGTGTTCTTTGAGCGGTCCGCGCGAGACACGCACGACGAGTGCGGAATTGTAAGGAGGGGGCCGACAACGGGCCGATCCGAGGGAGCAAATGGGCTACGCTCGACGCGCTAAGAAGAATCTGGATGGAGAACCCAAGCTTGAGCCGATCGATACCCGCCTTCCTGCTGGCCGCCAGCGCCTTGCTCGCCCCCGGCGCGGCCCAGGCACTGCAAATCACCAGCCTGACGCCCCAGGGCGAAGTCTCGCGCGTGCGCCAGGTGGTCGCCAAGTTCGACCAGCCCGCAGTCCGCTTCGGCGACCCCAAGGCCCCGGCGCCGCTCGCCGTCAGCTGCGCCGACGCCGAAGCCGGCAAGGGCACGGGCCGCTGGACCGGAGAGAAGCAATGGGTCTTCGACTTCGAGAACGACCTGCCGCCGGGCGTGCGCTGCAGCGTGACGCGCGTGGCCGGCTTCAAGTCCGCCGCGGGTTCGGAGCTGACCGGTCCGGAAAGCTACCGCTTCAACAGCGGCGGCCCGTTCGTGCGCAACTGGCAGCCCAGCTACGGCAAGATCGACGAGCAGCAGATCTTCATGCTCGAGCTCAACGGCCCGGCCACGCCCGAGAGCGTGCAGGAGAACGTCTGGTGCGCGGCCGCCGGCATCGGCGAGCGCATCCCGGTCAGGCTGATCGACGGCGAACAGCGCGCCGCGCTGCTGAAGGCGCTGGGGCGCGACAAGGAGGCCGAGAAGGCGCCGCTGCGCTTCCTCGCGCTGCAGTGCAATCGCACGCTGCCGCCGGCCAGCCGGGTGCAGCTGATCTATGGCAAGGGCGTGGCGACGCCCTCGGGCGTGGTCAACAACGTCGAGCGGCGGCTCAACTTCGAAGTGCGCGAACCCTTCGCGGTCTCGTTCAGCTGCGAGCGCGAGAACGCGCAATCGGGCTGCCTGCCGCTCAAGCCCATGGTGCTGCGGTTCAACGCACCGGTGGCGCGCAAGCTGGCCGCCGCCATCACGCTCAAGGGCGCGGGCAAGACCTTCAACCCTGTGTTCGACGACAACGCCGCCAGGGACGACGATGGCGTGGTCGAGTCGCTGAACTTCCCGGCCCCGTTCGCAGAGCAGACCCCGTTCACGATCGCGCTGCCGCCGAAGTTCGAGGATGCCTCGGGCCGCGCGCTGGCATCGCCCGACAGCTTTCCGCTCAAGGTCGCGACCGGCGCGATGCCGCCGCTGGCCAAGTTCGCCGCCTCGCCTTTCGGCGTGGTCGAGCGCCTGGCCGAGCCCGGCGGGGTGGCGCTGATGCCGGTCACGGTGCGCCGCGTCGAGCCGGCCCTCCAGGTGCAGGCGCTGACCCTGGGATCGACGCCCGGCCAGGTCAGCGACCTGAATCCGAAAAGCGACGCCGAGATCATCGCCTGGTTCCGCAAGGTGCGCCGCTACGACGGCAACGACACGATGTCGCGCAAACGCGCGGCGCGCGACGTCAAGGGCGCGCTGCCGAAGGTGATCGACAAGGACGACCGCGACAGCATCCAGACCCGCATGGTGTCGCTGCTCGGCGGCCAGGCCGGCGTGCGCACACTGGACATGCCCAAGGCCGAGAACGGCGACCCGCGGCCTTTCGAGGTCGTCGGCATTCCGTTGACACCCGGCTTCCACGTGCTGGAGATCGCGTCGCAGAAGCTCGGCGACGCATTGCTCGACGAGCGCTACGGCAGCGGCCGCACGATGTACGTGCGCACTACCGCGCTCGCCACCAACCTCGCGGTGCATTTCAAGCTGGGCCGCGAGAACGCGGTGGCCTGGGTCACGACGCTGGACAAGGGCCGCGTGGTCGCCAACGCCGCGGTGCGCGTGTCCCGCTGCGACGGCCGTGAAGTGGCGACGGGCACCACCGACGCGAACGGGCTGGTCAGGCTGTCCGGCATTTCCCCGGACGCGCCGTCCTGCGCCACCGAGGACG
>NZ_JBFUCI010000294.1:0-8257 GCF_056405335.1 Variovorax sp. P1_H12_2 | reverse complement strand
GTACCAGCAGCATGCTCAGCGAGATCGTGGTCACGCCGTAGACCAGCATGAAGGCCAGCACCGAGAAGATCACGCGGTGGTCGACCACCATGCTGCCGAGCGTCACCGGCTGGACCGCGCGCGGATGCACGAGGCGCGTCATCTCGCGCCGCGCCTGCTTCACCAGGATGAGCACCCGCACCATCTTGATGCCGCAGCCGGCCGAGCCTGCGCTGGTCGCCACGCCCGAGAGCAGCAGCATGAACAGCGGCGCGAACACCGGCCAGGCCAGGTAGTCGACGGTCGCATACCCGGTCGTGCTGCCGACCGAGATGGCGTTGAACACGCCGTAGCGCAGCGCATCCACCGGACCGTAGACGCCCTTCGCCCACAGCACCACCGCCACCAGCAGGCCGCCGCCGATCAGCGCAATGAGCGTGCCCCGCAGCTCCGGGTCGCGCCAGAAGCCGCGCCAGTGACCCTTTCGCATCGCGATGAAATACAGCGCGAAGTTGCAACTGGCCGCGAGCATGAAGATCACGGCCACCCCTTCGAGCAGCGGCGACTTGAAGTACGCAAAGCTCGCGTCGTGCGACGAGAGCCCGCCCAGGCTCACGGTGGTGAACATGTGCATCATCGCGTCGATGGCCGTCATGCCGCCGGCCCAGTACGCGAGGAAGCAGACCGCCGAGAAGGTCGCGTAGATTCCCCAGAGCCCCTTGGCGGTTTCCTTCACGCGCGGCGTCAGCTTGCTGTCCTTGATCGGGCCCGCCACCTCGGCCCTGAAGAGCTGGCTGCCGCCCACGCCCAGCAGCGGCAGGATGGCCACCGCCAGCACCAGGATGCCCATGCCGCCGATCCATTGCAGGAAGGTGCGCCACACGTTGATCGACACCGGCAGCTCGTCGAGCCTGGAGAGCACCGTCGCGCCGGTGGTCGTGAGGCCCGACACCGACTCGAAATACGCATGCGCGAAGTTGACCGGCCGGCCGATGCTGTCGAGCGCCCACATCAGCGGCAGCGTGGAAAACAGCGGCAGCAGCACCCAGGTCAGCGACACCAGGAAGATGCCGTGGCGCGGCTGCAGCTCGCGCCGGTGGCGGTTCAGGCCGCCCCACAACGCGACCCCGCAGACGAACGAAATCGCCGCCGAGATGGCCCACACATGGCGCAGGCCGTCGGCGTGCGTCCACGAGATGACCCACGGCACGAACATGCCGAACGAAAAGAAGCCCAAGAGCGCGCCGAGCACGCGCAACACCGGAAAGAAGTCGCTCATGGAACGAGGCCGGTGCCGTCAGAAGAAGGTGGCGCTCACGCGGAACAGCTTTTCCACGTCGCGCACCTGGCGCTTGCGCGGCACGAAGATCACGATGTGGTCATTGCTCTCGATCACGGTGTCGCCGCGCGCGATGATCACTTGGGCCGGCATCGGCGGCACCTCGCCGGCCGGGACCACGCCCGCGCCGACTTCCGGCAAGCCGCGCATGACGAGGCCGAATTGCGCCCCCTTGGGCAGCCGGATGTCCGAGATCTTGCGTCCGACCACGCGCGAGGTCTTGCGGTCGCCGCGCGCCACGATCTCCAGCGCTTCGGCCACGCCGCGGCGCAGGCTGTGCACCGCCTGCACGTCGCCCTGCCGCACATAGGCCAGCAGCTCGCCGAGCATGGTCTGCGCCGGCGACAGCGCGATGTCGATCTGCGTGCCGTGCATCAGGTCGGCATAGCTGCGCCGGTTGATCAGCGCCAGCACGCGCCGCGCGCCCAGGCGCTTGGCCAGCAGGCTGGCCATGATGTTGTCCTCGTCGTCGCTGGTGAGCGAGAGGAACAGGTCGATGCCCTCGATGCCCTCGTCCTCCAGCAAATCCTCGTCGGTGCCATCGCCATGCAGCACCAGCACGCCGGCGGGCAGTTCGGACGCGAGCTGAACGCAGCGTGCATGGTTGCGCTCCAGCACCTTGATCTGATAGTTGCGGCCGGTCTCGAAGAGCTGTCTTGCCAGCCGCAGCCCCACGCGCCCGCCACCCGCGATCATGATGCGCTCGACGTCGCGGTGATCCGCCTGGTCGTAGCGGTGCAGCGCCGACAGCACCGATTGCAGGTGCTCGCGCGCCGACAGCACGAACACCTCGTCGCCGGGCTCGATCAGCGTCTGGCCTTCGCAGATGATGAAGCGGTCGGGCTCGTTTTCGAGCCGGCGGTAGATCGCGACGATGCGCATGTCGGCACCGGGCACGCATTCGCGCAGTTCGGCGATGCTGTGGCGCACCAACGGCGCGCCTGCTACCGCCCGCACCGACACCAGGCAGGCCAGCCCGTTGGCGAACTCGCGCACCTGCAGCGCCTCGGGGTACTCGACCAGCTTGCCGATGTAGCGCGTGAGCGATTCCTCGGGGCAGATCACGCAGTCGACGGCGAAGCCCTCCTTGCCAAGGAGCGGGCTGTCTTCCTTGTAGGCATCGGATCGCACGCGCGCAATGCGCGTCGGAATGCCGAACACCTGATGGGCGACCTTGCAGCAGACCAGGTTGGTCTCGTCCTGCGCGGCGCAGGCAATGAGCATGTCGGCATCGCGCGCACCGGCTTCGGCCAGCACGTCGGGCTCGATGCCGCTGCCCACGACGCCGCGCAGTTCGAGGYGTTCCTCGAGTTCGCGCAGGCGCGCCGCATCGGTGTCGATGACGGTGATGTCATTGCGCTCCGACACGAGCGTGCCGGCCACGCTCTCGCCGATCCGGCCTGCGCCGAGGATGATGATGTTCAAGTGATGGATTCTCCCGGGACGCTTTATACGCCCGAAGGGAATCGCGCGAGAACGGTATCCACCACACCCCGATGCAGAAGCTGCCCAGGGGGCGGATTTCCTCAGGACTTCGCTTGCCTCGCAGGTTTCGACTTGGTGGAACCGTTGAGGCCGACCGCCTCGCGAACGAGCGCCTTGAAGGCGGACTCGTCCACTTCCTCTGCTTCGTGGATGTCGATCGCGCGGCGCATGTTGCCGTCGAGGCTCGCGTTGAAGAGACCGGCCGGGTCCTTCAGGGACGCGCCCTTGGCGAAGGTGAGCTTCACCTTGTCCTTGTAGGATTCGCCGGTGCAGAGGATGCCGTTGTGCGACCACACCGGGGTGCCCATCCATTTCCACTCTTCGACGACCTCCGGGTCTGCCTCTTGGATGAGCTTGCGCATCCGGGCGAGGGTTTCCCCGCGCCAGTCCCCGAGCTCGGCGATCCGTTCCGAGATGAGCGCCGAGGCCGACTGGCCTTGGCTCGCGTCCGACTTTTTCATGTTCCGATCCTGGAAGAGCCGCCCCCTGTTTGGCCTGCATTATTTCGAAGATGGGGCGTGCATCAAGTGGCCTTGGATGCAAAGGGTCTTGCACCAAAGGGCAGGCCATGCAGGGGTGCGGGGCGTTTCGCCGCACGCCGGCCGAGGTGGCACTGTCCTGCTCGTTTGGGCAGAATGTCCCACCCGTGCCAGCAACAAACCCCGCGCGCGGATTCTCCACCTGAACATCGGAGGCGATCATGGCATTCAACGGTTCGGCCATCGTGGCATTGCTGGATGGCGCTGTATCGAGGGGCGCCCTGCACGGCGTTGCGGCGGTGGTGGTCGACCGCAACGGTCCGCTGTTCCATCATGCGGCCGGCGAAGCGGGCGAGCGCACGCTGTTCCGCAACGCGTCGATGACCAAGGCAGTCGCCACGACGGCGGCACTGCAGCTGGTGGAGCAGGGGCGGCTGAGCCTCGATGCCACCGTCGAATCCATCCTTCCGGAATTCGGTCGGTTGTCCGTGCTGGACGGCTTCGACGGCGACACGCCGCGCCTTCGACCGCCGGCCAGCAAGGCCACGGTGCGCCAGCTCATGACGCACTCGGCCGGCCTGGGGTACTTCTTCCTCAACGAAAAGCTGCTTCGGTACCACGCGCTGACGGGGGAGCCCAACCCTTTGTCGGGCCTGAAGCGCAGCCTGTCGGTGCCGATGGTCAACGACCCGGGCACCGCGTGGGAGTACGGCGTCAACACCGACTGGCTGGGGCTCGTCGTCGAGAAGCTCTCGGGGCAGAGCCTCGGCAGCTACCTGCAGCAATTCGTCTATGGGCCGCTGGGAATGAATGATTCCACCTTCGCGCCCAGCGCCGAACAGCGCGAACGGCTGCTGCGCGTGATGCAGCGCCAAGGCGATGGCAAGCTCGCGCCATCGCCGCTCGACTTGCCGCCCACCTCGGAGTGGGACGCGGCCGGCCACGGCTCCTACGGCACGGTGCAGGACTATGGCCGCTTCGTGCAGGCCTGGCTGAACGACGGCGCCGGCATCCTCAAACCCGCCACCGTGCAGATGGCGCTGCAAGACCACCTCGGCCGGATCCAGCTGCCGACGCTGTTGAAGTCGACGGTGCCCGAGCTGTCGAACGACGTGCCCGCACTGCCGGTGCCGCAGAGCTGGGGCCTGGGCTTCCATCTCACGCTGGCCGATCTGCCGGGCATGCGCAGCAACGGAACCGGGGACTGGGCGGGCGTCTTCAACTCGTACTACTGGATCGACCGCGCCAAGGGCATCGGCGGGGTCCTGATGACGCAGCTGCTGCCCTTCTTCGACATGCCCGTCATCGAGACGCTCATGGGTTTCGAGATGGCGGTGTACCAGCAGGTGGGCGCGGCCGTGCCCGCGGCCTGAGTGCTCCCGCGAGGCCTCCAGGCCCTCAGACCCGCATACCGAGATCGAAGCGCCGGCGGTTCGCCCAGAGGTTGACCAGCGCGTCGAGTTCCGTCGCATAGATCGCCACCTGGGGCGGGCCGAAGGAGCCGTCGCTGCGGGCCCTGCTGCGCATGGACGCGTGCCAGAACCCATCCGAAAGCTGCCTGTGCTGGCCCAGGAATTCGCAGCCAAGCGGCGCAGCCAGCGAAAAGGCGCATCGGCGAAGGAGCATGCCATCGCTCCTCGAGCCTTCCACGCCTTTGGTCGACACGAGCATATGCACTCCGTCGTCCTGGAGGACGCTTTCTCTCGGGAGCTGGGTGAGCAGCGCCGGCGACCGGTTTGAATGTGGCTTGTCCATGCTGCCTATGTATCGGCGGCCATGAGCCAAGTTGTAGTCGGCGTGTCATGAAAAATGTGTAACCGCCGGTCTACGGCGCCGGCTTCAACGCATTCAGCAGCGAATCGGCGAACCCCTGGGGGTTCTCGCGTCCGGCCATCGCCACCGACTTGAAGGTGGTCGCGCGCGTGCGCCGCAATGGCCGCACCGTGGGCGTGGCCGACGTCGATGTGTTCGACGACAAGGACCGCCTGCTGGCGATCGGCCGCGCGTCGTACGCCACTCTTCAGTCGCCCTTGTAGCCCGAGGCCTTGATCACCGGCAGCCAGCGTGCGGCGAGGGCGTCGGTGTACTGGACGACCTCCTCCGTGGACGCGCCGGGCAGCAGGTCGTAGCCGACCCGGCCCAATTTTTCGCGCACGTCGGGCATGGCAAGCACCTTGCGCATGGCCCGGTTCCACTGTGCGATGGTGGCCGGTGCCGTGTTGGCATGGGCATAGAGCACGTAGCGCGACGAGGCCACCAGCGTCGGGTAGCCGGCTTCGGCGAAGGTCGGAACATCGGGCAGTCCGTCGGCACGCTTGTTGCCGGCCACCGCCAGCACGCGCAGTTTGCCGGCCCGGTGGTACTCGGTGAGCGTGGTCGTGGCGTCCATGCCGGCGCTCACCTGGCCGCCGAGCAGTTCCGTGACCATGGGGGCGCCGCCGCGATAGGGCACCAGGGTGGCGCCAGAGTGCGACAGGGCCACGAAGTCCATCGCCAGGAAGTGCAGCAGCGAGCCCACCGTGGTGATGCCGATCGAGCCTTGGTCGGGATGCGCCTTGGCGGCCTCGACGAACTGGGCCAGTGTCTTGATCGGCGAGGCCGCACTGACGGCCAGACCGAACTGCACGCCGGTCACGTCGGTGATGGGCTTGAAATCGGTGGCGGGATTGAAGCGCATGTTGGTGTAGATCGCCGGGCCGATGAACATCGGGTCCACGGGTGCCAGCAGCACGGTGGTGCCATCGGCAGGCGCGTTCTTCAGCGCCTCGGCGGCCAGGCGGGTGCCGGCGCCGGGACGGTTGTCGACCATGATGGTGCGGCCGAGTTCGTCCTTCAGCTTCTCCGACAGCAGGCGGCCCATGAAGTCGGCCGGGCCGCCGGGCGGGAAGGGCACGATGATGCGATTGACGCTTTGCGCCAGCGCTGCGGTCGGAAGCATGCCCCCCAGACCGAGGCCCATGGCGACAGCCGCCAGCACGTTGCGACGCGAAAGCGGGGTGGCGGAGGCGGGGTTGCGTTGACTCATCGGAAAACTCCTGGTTGAAGTGATGGAGACGGAGAGGGAATCACCGGGCGGTGAATGGGGTGAACTGCGCTGCCTCTTMCAGGACCTGGCCCGCGTCCAGCAGCAGATCCTCGCGAAAGCGCCAAGCCAGCAGTTGCACGCCGATGGGCACGCCACCTGCCATCCCGGTGGGCACCGAGAGGCCTGGCAGGCCCAGCGCGGCGGTCGCCAGCAGCGGACTCTGGGCGTCGATCAACGCGCGCGCCTGTTCCAGCGTGCCGGCGTCTTCGTCTTGCGGGCACGGGCGTTGCCATGACACCGGCATCAGCACCAGCGGATGGGATTGCAGAAAGACGGACCAGCTGCGAACCAGCGCCTGGCGCCGCGCCAGTGCATCCAGAAAGCCGTCGCGATCGGTTTCGGCCATGCCGGCCAGCAGGTTGCGTTGACTTCGCTGCATGATCTCGTCGCCGTGGTCTTCAACGCCGGCGATGATGTTGCGGCGACTGTCGTCGACCGTCAGCGTGCRCCACAAGGCGGCGGCTTCGGCGAAGAAGGGCAATTCGGCTTCCTGCACGTCATAGCCCGCTTGCTGCAGCCAGCGTGCGGCGTCGTTCAGTGCCTGGGTCACGGCCGGGTCCACGGGGAAGCCGGGGGAACTTCTGAAGAGCGCCACGCGAATCGGACCCGCAGGCCGCGGCAGCTCGAGCGGCACCGGCACCCAGTTGGGGTCGCGAGGGTCGTGGCGTGCCATCGCCTCATAACCCAGGCGCAGGTCGGCGAGGTTGCGCGCCAGCGGCCCTTGTACCGACATCAGCTGTGGCGTGATGCCGCGCTCGGCGGTTGCACTCGGGTTGTAGGCCGGCACTCGGCCGATCGTGGGGCGCAGGCCGAGCACACCGCAGGCATAGGCCGGGTAGCGGATGGAGCCGCCGATGTCGTTGCCGTGCGCCAATGCGCCCATGCCGCTGGCCACTGCGGCAGCGGCGCCGCCGCTGGAGCCGCCGGGCGAGATGGCCGCATCCCAGGGATTCAGCGTGCGCCCATGAAGGCCGTTGTCGGTGAACCAGCGCGACGAGTAGGTGGCCGTGTTGCTGCGCCCGACGACGATGGCACCGGCGTTGCGCCAGTGCGCCACCAGCGGCRCATCCTCGCGTGCGATGTGCTCGCGCAGCGGGATCGCGCCGTTGGTGGTCGCATGGTGGGCCTGGTCCACATTGATCTTGATGCTGACCGGCACGCCGTGCAGCGGGCCCAGTTCATCGCCACGCAGCGTGAGCCGGTCGGCGGCATCGGCGCTGGCCAGCGCTTCATCGGCCAGCACTTCGGCCAGGGCGTTGATCTGCGGGTTGAGTTGCTCGATGCGCGCCAGCACGCTGGTCGTCACTTCGCGACAGGACAGGTCGCGCCGACGCACGGCAGCGGCAATATCGACGGCACTCAGTTGCCACAGCGCTTGTTGCTGATTCATGTAGGGACTCCAGAAAATTCAGGCAAAGGAAACCCGGCACCCCGGCTCGACCGGGGTGAAGGAAGGTGTTGGAAGTGAGGCGGCGGCAGCGGGTGATCCGCGCCGCGATCGCGCCTAGCCGCTCGGGTTCATCAGCAGACTGCCGCGGTCGACCCGGGACTCGGCTTCGAGGGCCAGCGCTTCGGCATGCTCCATGTGCAGCCGCATGATCTCGCGCGCCCGCGAGGCGTCGCGGGCGCGCAGTGCATCCAGCAAGTCGGTGTGGCTGTGCAGGATTTCCTCGTCGAAGCGGTCGAACTCCGGAAGCGCATGGYGCACGATGATCACTCGCCGGATGACGTCGTTGAGCAGGCGGCAGACGAGTCCCAGAAAGGGGCTGCTGCAGGCGTCGATCAGCCGGTCATGGAATCGCAGGTCGGCCTCGCGGCGCTCGTTCCAGTCTTCGCTGCCGCCATGCGCCGGGTGGCTGTGGCCGATCAGGGCCTCGAGCTCGGCCAGGT
>NZ_JBFUCI010000293.1:0-8284 GCF_056405335.1 Variovorax sp. P1_H12_2 | reverse complement strand
CCCTGCTGTTGCTCGCCGCGCTGGCCCTGCTGCCCGCGGTGCTCGGTGAGTACTACGTCAACCTCGGCAGCCAGATGCTGATCGCCGTGATCTTCGCCACCAGCCTGAACCTGCTCGTGGGCTACGCGGGCATGACCTCGCTGGGCCACGCAGCCTACCTCGGCCTGTCGGCCTACATCGCCGCCTGGCTCGCACTGAGACTGGGCATCGGCCACGCCATGGCTRCACCCCTCACGCTGCTCGCCACCACGGCGATCGGCGGCGTCTTTGGCTGGATCGCATTGCGCGCCTCCGGGCTCAGCTTTCTCATGCTGACCCTCGCTCTGTCGCAGGTGGTGTGGGGCCTCGCATACCGTTGGACCTCCGTCACCAACGGCGACAACGGCCTCTCGGGCCTCACGCGACCGGCCCCGTTCGGCATCGACATGGAGAACAGCAGTGCCTACTACTGGTTCGTGTTGTCGATCGCGACAGTGGTGTTGCTCGTCGTGGGGCGGCTGGTCAACTCACCCTTCGGCGCGTCACTGCGCGGCACCCGCGATCAGGCACGGCGCATGAGTTCACTCGGCTACAACGTCTGGGCAATTCGGTGGTGCACCTTCGTGGGCGCGAGTTTCGTTGGCGCTGTGGCGGGGCTTCTCTACGTGTACTTCCACAAGTACGTCCATCCGAGCGTGCTGTCGGTGACCTCTTCGGCCGAAGTGCTGCTGAGCGTGATCGCCGGCGGCGCCGGCACGCTGGCGGGGCCTGCCGTCGGCGCCGTCCTCGTGATGCTGCTGAAGAATTACGCATCGGGCTACATCGAGCGCTGGAACATGCTGCTGGGCGCAGTGTTCGTGTTCATCGTGCTGGTGATGCCGCACGGCATCGTGCCTGGCGTGCGCGCGCTGCTGGCCCGCCTGACGGAGAAACGCGCATGACGGCCGCCCTCGAAATCCGGGGACTCCGGAAATCCTTCGGCGGCATCGCCGTCACGCAGGATGTCTCGCTCACGATGCAGCCCGGCGAGCGACGCCTCATCATCGGCCCCAACGGCGCCGGCAAGACCACACTGTTCGGACTGATTGGCGGTGAAATTCGCCCGGATGGCGGTTCGATACGGGTATTCGGCAAAGACGTGACAAAGCTGGCTGTGCGCGCGCGCGCGCGCTGCGGCCTCGCCCGTACTTACCAGATCATCACGCTGTTCCCCAAGGACACGCTGGCGCACAACGTGGTGCTGGGGCTGCTGGCGCTGATGCCGCTGCGCCTCAGTGCCGGCACCGACCTTTCACGGCACGCGGCGCTACATGAACGCGCGGTGCAGCTGCTCGACGGTGTGGGGCTGGGCGCCAAGGCGTTGCACCGCGTGTGCGACGTGTCCTATGGCGAGCAGCGCCGGGTCGAGCTCGCGCTCGGGTTGGCGCAGCAGCCACGCCTGCTGCTGCTCGACGAACCGCTCGCGGGCCTGTCCCAGGACGAGCGCGTGGTCGTGCAGCGGCTGATCGCCCAGGTACCGCGCGAAACCGCGATCCTGATGATCGAACACGACATGGATGTCGCGCTTGAGTTCGCCGAGCAGATCACGGTGCTGCATTATGGGCAGGTCATCGTCGAAGGCGACCGGCGAACCGTGGTGAACCACCCCAGAACGCGGGAGATCTACCTTGGCCACTGATGCATTGAGCGTGAGCGGACTCGACGTTTTCTATGGGCAGAGTCAGGTCGTGCACCGACTCTCGATGAACCTGCATGAAGGCCGAGTGCTTGCACTGCTGGGACGCAACGGCGCCGGCAAGAGCACGTCGCTCAACACCTTCGCGGGACTGCACCAGGCGCGCCGAGGCATCATCAAGCTGGCTGGCCGCCCGATCGAGCGGATGTCGCCGGAAGGCATCGCGCGCGCCGGCATGCGGCTGATACCCCAAGGCCGGCGCATCTTCCCGAACCTCACGGTGCTGGAGAACCTGCAAGTGGCGGAGCAGGCGGCGGCAGGGAACGCAAGCGGCGGCAAGCACGCGTGGAGCCTCGACCGCGTCTACGCCACCTTCGGCCGCCTCAAGGAGCGCACTCGACAACGCGCCGGCACGCTCTCCGGCGGCGAGCAGCAGATGCTCGCCATCGGGCGTGCGTTGATGGGCAACCCGCGCGTGCTGCTGCTGGATGAGCCTTCCGAGGGACTCGCACCGCTGATCGTCGCAGAGGTCGCACAGGCCATCAAGACGCTCAAGGCCGACCGGTTATCGATCGTGCTGGTGGAGCAGAACTTCAACCTGGCGCTCGAAGTGGCGGACGATGTCGTGGTGCTCAACACCGGCCATGTCGTCCATGCCGGCCGCGCCGACTCCGTGCGCGCCGAACCCGAGCTCGCAACCCGTCACCTCGGCGTGTTCTAGGCTCGCCCTCTTTCCAAACATCCAAACACACTCGAACGGACCTCACGTGCTCTACACCTGCGCGCCCCACTGCACCGACCCGACCCACCGCCACACGACGGCGCCCGACCGCCGCGCGCGGTCCGCAGCCCTTTCGATGGCGCACGCGGCGACCGCTTCCGCACCCGTACGCGGCGACCGACCACCCGTAGTCGACGTGCACTGCCACTACCTGAATCCGGACGTCGCCAAGGCCGCGAGCGACCTCGACGTGGGCCGTCACGACCCGAGCGTGATCTATGCGAACGCGCTCACGCGTGAGACCAACGTCGTCCAGATGCGTGAGCGCGCGCCCAAGCTGACCGGCATCGACCAGCGCCTCGACGACATGGACCGCATGGGCATTGACATCCAGGCGGTCAGCCCGGCGCCGTTCCAGTACTTCTACTTCACCCCGCCCGAGCGCGGAGCCGCTCTGGCACGTCAGGTCAACGAGGGCATCGCGGCACTCGTGGCCGACACGCCGCAGCGTTTCGTTGGCTTCGGGTCGGTGCCTCTGCAGAACGTCGAGCTCGCGATCCAGGAATTGGACTACGCCCTTGGCCGGCTCGGCCTGCGCGGGGTGGAGATCAACACCAACGTGAACGGCCTCGACCTGACGGACGCGAAGCTGGGGCTCGAGCCCTTCTTCGCGCGCGCCGACGCGCTCGGCGCGGTGATCTTCCTGCATCCGGTCGGCTTCTCGGAAGGCGCCCGGCTCACTGACCATTACTTCAACAACGTGATCGGCAACCCACTCGACACGACAGTGGCCGTGAGCCACCTGATCTTCGATGGCGTGGTGGCCCGCTACCCGAATATCCGCTTCATCGCGGCGCATGGGGGAGGCTACGTGGCGCACTACTGGGCGCGCATGGACCACGCCTGGAGCGCACGCAAGGATTGCCGCACGGTGATCGATCGCGCGCCTTCGAGCTACCTCAAGACCTTCTACGTCGACACCATGGTGTTCGACCCCGAGATGCTGCGCCACCTGGTCGACCTCTTCGGTGCCGAGCGCGTGCTGCTCGGCACCGACTACCCCTACGACATGGGCGAGGACCATCCGCGGCAGCTGGTCGCCTCGGTGCACGGGCTGTCCAGCGACGAGGTGGACCAGATCGAGGGGCTCAATGCCGTGAAGCTGCTCAACATCGCGCCAATTCGCTGAACCACCGCCTGGAACCATCGCCCATGTCCCCCCTGTTCAGTGAACTCTCGATCGGCGAGATGAGCTTTCCCAATCGCATCGTCGTCTCTCCCATGTGCCAGTACTCGGCGCGCGACGGCGTCGCGAACGACTGGCACCTTCAGCACCTGATGCAGCTCGCCTTGGCGGGCGCTGGCCTGGTCATGGTCGAAGCCACCGCCGTGGAGGCCCGCGGGCGCATCACGCACGGCTGCCTGGGCCTCTACAGCGACGCCGCCGAGGCCGCCCTGTCTCGTGTGCTGCAGGCGGCGCGGGCGGTCGCCGCGCCCGGTACGCGCTTCGGCATCCAGCTCGGCCATGCGGGCCGCAAGGGCTCGGCCCATGTGCCCTGGGAAGGCGCAGGCCCGCTGACGGCGGACGGCGACGGCGGGCCGCCGTGGCGCTGCGCGGCGCCGAGCGCACTGCCCTTCGCGCCGGACTGGGACACGCCGCAAGCGCTCGACGACGCCGGCATCGAACGACTGGTCAACGCCTATGTCGACGCCGCGCAACGCGCGGTTCGCCTGGGCTTCGACGTCATCGAGCTGCACTGCGCGCATGGCTATCTGCTGCACCAGTTTCAATCGCCACTCGCGAACCTGCGAGATGACGCCTGGGGCGGAGATGCGACCGGGCGCGACCGGCTGGCGCTGCACATCGCGCAGCGCCTGCGCGAGCACGTGCCCAGCAGCCGTGTGCTCGGAGCGCGCATCACCGGCACCGACTGGGCAGAAGGCGGCCTCGGGCCCGATGACGCCGTTCGGCTGGCCCAGGGCCTCAAGGACATCGGCTTCGGCTACGTGTGCGTCAGCAGCGGCTTCGTGGTCCGCGGTGAGCGCATTCCCTTCGGCCCCGGCTTCCAGGTTGGGCTGGCCGCAGAAGTTCGGCGCCGCAGCGGAATCGCCACTCGCGCCGTCGGCGGCATCAGCGAGCCGGCGCAGGCAGCCGACATCGTGGCCTCGGGATTCGCGGATCAGGTCGCGCTGGCACGCCCGTTCCTCGCCGATCCGCGCTGGGTCTGGCGGGCGGCGGAGACGCTCGGCGTCACTCCCTACTACCCGCCGCCGTATCGGCGCGCGGCCGGTCTGCGCAAGCCGGCCAGGGCCTTGAACGCCTGAGCCCGCAGGCCCCGGTTGGCATCGACCCTATGACATCCTCCTTCGAACTCAAGGTCAACGGCACTGCGCACCACGTCCAGGCCGACGAAAACGACCTGCTGCTCTACGTGCTGCGCAACGACCTCGACTGCAAGGGTGTGCGCTTCGGCTGCGGGGCGGGCCACTGCGGCGCCTGCACCGTCTGGATGGACGGCCGTGCTGTCCAGTCCTGCGACATGCCGCTATGGGGTACCGTCGGACGCGAGCTCACCACGGTCGAGCAGTTGCGGCATGACCCGGTGGGCGCGGTCGTGCTCGACGCCTTCGTCACGCTGCAGGCGGCGCAGTGCGGTTACTGCATCAACGGCATCCTGATGTCGGTGACCGCCATGCTCCACCGTACCGCCGCGCCGACCGAGGCCGAGTTGCAAGAGACGATGCACCGGCATTTGTGCCGCTGCGGCGCCCACGCGCGCATCCTGAAGGCGATCAAGGCAGCCGCCGCACGGCTGCATACGGAAGACCAGCCATGACGAGTTCCACGCCGCCGGCCATCCTTGCGCATCCGCGCCTGCGCCAATGGCTGAGCATCGGGCCGGAACGCCAAGTCACGGTGTTCACAGGCAAGGTCGAGTTGGGTCAGGGCATCGAAACAGYCCTGGTGCAGATCGCCTGCGACGCACTCGGCTTGACGCCGAAGCAGGTTTTGCTGGTGGCCGGCCACACCGATCGCTCCCCTGACGAGGGCTACACGGCGGGCAGCCTTTCGGTCCAGTATGGCGGGGCCGCGCTGCGGTGGGCCTGCGCGCATGCCTACACGCTCTTCAACGCGCTTGCGGCGCTGCACCTGGACGTTGCGCCCGCCGACCTGCAAGTCGACGCAGGTTGCTTTCGCAATGCGGGCGGCGAGCGACAGATCGACTACTGGGCGCTTGCGCCCGCGATCGACCTCGACATCGCAATCGTCGCATCTCCCGCCAGCGCTCGAACTGCGCCCGAGCCCTATGTGGGTCGCTCGCTGCCACGCGTGGACCTCATGGCCAAGCTGACTGGCGCAGGCTATGTGCAGGACCTCGTCATTCCCGGCATGCAGCATGTGCGCATGCTGCGCGGTCGGCATCCTTCGCAGCGACTGGCTTCGGTGCCGCTGGCTGAATTGCAGGCGCTCCCGGGCGTGTCGCAGGTGGTGCACTGCGGCCGGTTCCTGGCGCTCGTGGGGCCGCATGAAGGCGCTCTGGTACGCGCACTACCGAAGGCTCGCAAGCTGCTCGACTTCGGCCCTCTGCCTGATCCGCATGCGGGCCAAGACACGGTCGCGTTGTTGCAGGGTCTTCCCGACAGCCCGAGGCGCGTGCACGAGGCGGGCGTGCCGGGCACCCGGCTCCAGACCTGCAGCGCCACCTATTCGCGGCCCTACCTTGCGCACGCGTCGATCGGGCCGGCCTGCGCGCTGGCCGACCCCCGCGGCGGACGCCTGCGCATCTGGTCTCACACGCAGGGTGTCTATCCACTGCGCGATCAGATCGCCGCGGCACTGCGCCGCGAGGCCGGCACCGTCGAGGTCATCCATGCGCCGGGCGCCGGCTGCTACGGCCACAACGGCGCCGACGATGCGGCCTTCGACGCCGCCTTCGTTGCCACTCTCATCGGCGTGCCGGTGCGGGTGCAGTGGATGCGCGAAGACGAGATGTCGATGTCGCCGTTCGGTTCGGCCAGCGTGGTGCGGCTCACGGCCGGACTCGACGATGCCGGCCGCATCGGCAGCTGGGCCCTATCCCTGTGGAGCCACACCCACATGAACCGACCTGGCTGGGGCGAAGGCGTCAACCTGCTCGGCGCCTGGGAGATCGACCCGCCGCTGCCGCAGCCGACCGCGCGCGACCTTCCGCTGCCGATGGGCGGCGGTGACCGCAATGCCATCGCGCTGTACGACATGCCCCATCAGCACGTCGACTACCACTTCATTGCCAGCTCCCCGGTGCGCGTCTCCGCGCTGCGCTCGCTCGGCTCCTATGCCAACCTGTACGCGATCGAGAGCTTCATGGACGAGCTGGCGCAATTCGCGGGCAGCGACCCGGTCGAGTTCCGCCTGCGTCATCTGAGCGATCCACGCGCCCGCGCGGTACTCGAGACCGCGGCCGACATGGCGGGCTGGAGCCAGCGCGGCGAAAAAGGCAACGGCAGCGGCCTGGGAATCGCCGTCGGCCGCTACAAGAATCAGGCCGCGTACTGCGCCATCGCCATGCAGGTCAGCGTCGAGGAGAAGATCCGGGTCGAGAAGGTCTGGGCTGCGGTCGACGCCGGTGCGGTTGTCAATCCTGATGGCCTGGTCAATCAGATCGAAGGCGGCCTGCTCCAATCGCTCAGCTGGACGCTGAAGGAAAGCGTGACCTGGGATCGAACCGGCATCACCTCATGCGACTGGGAGCACTACCCGATCCTCGGCTTCGACGAGATCCCGGCAATCGCCGTCCGGGTGATCGAGCGGCCGCAGGAACCCAGTCTCGGCGTCGGAGAAGCCGCCGCGGGTCCGGCCGCCGCGGCCGTCGCCAACGCTGTGGCCCATGCGTTGGATTTGCGCGTCAGGCAACTGCCCATGTCTGCGGACCGCCTGGCGCATCTGATCGCGGCGATCTGAGGGCCGGTCGCCCAGAACCTCGAGGCGCTCGGCAACCGCGTCATGGCTGCAACTCGGCCGCGCACTCTGTAGATCAGCGAGAGGTCCGGCGAGCTACGATCGGGCCCATGGCGATCTCCGCGTTCGCAGTCAAGGTTCCCGCAGCCGAGCCGCTCGTCGTCGATCTGCGCGCGCAGTTCGATGCCACAGCGAAGCTGGGCGTTCCGGCACACATCACGGTGCTGGTTCCGTTCATGCCGCCGCAGCGCATCACCCCGGCCGTGCTCGGCCGGGCGCAGCGGGCCCTGGACCGCGTCCCGGCCTTCTCCTTTTCGCTGGCCGCGGTCGCACGCTTCCCCGCGACTGCGTACCTGCTGCCGGAACCGGCCGGCCCCTTCGTCGCCCTGACCGAGGCGCTGGTGCACGCCTTCCCGGACTTCCTGCCCTATGGGGGCGCCCATGAGGGTGGCGTCGTTCCGCACCTGACGGTCGCCCACGGCGATGTCGCCGAGGCCGATGCGGCAACAGCCGAACTGCAGCGTCGCATGAGCGCCCTCGAGGTCCCGGTCGAAGCCGTGTGCGACGCAGTCGTGCTGCTGGAGAACTCGACCGGACGCTGGACGGAGATGCACGTCTTTCACTTGCGGCAGTAGATACCCACGCGATCGGCCATGACGGAATCCTCCTGACCAGGGCCTGGACAGGCCCTAGCTTGCGCCGTCTTCGACCGTATCGGGCGGTTCGCGTCTCGGCAGCGTGACCGTGAATTCTGCCCCGCCGTCCGAAGCGTTGGCCGCCGCGATCTCGCCGCCGTGCGCGCTCACCACCGCCTTGCAGATCGCCAGCCCGAGCCCGACGCCCGGCGTGGCGGACTCGGCCTGGCCGCGGGTGAACTTGTCGAACAGCTGCTGCTCGTGGCCCCGCATGGCGTTCGGCAGGCCGGGGCCGTGGTCGCGCACCGTGAGCACCAGGCTCCTCGGCGTGACGC
>NZ_JBFUCI010000292.1:0-8291 GCF_056405335.1 Variovorax sp. P1_H12_2 | reverse complement strand
GTCTTCGGCGTGGTCGGCAATCCACACCACCTGGTCCGGATGCAACCTGGGGTTGAGCGTGTGCAGCACGGCGCCGGAACCCGACACCGCGTAGTACAGCTCCATGTGGCGGTAGCCGTTCCATGCGAGCGTCGCGACACGATCGCCGAAGCGGATGCCGTTCGCCGCCAGCGCGTTGGCCATGCGGCGTGCGCGCTGGGCGAGGTCGCCGTATGTCTGGCGATGCAGGTCGCCTTCGACGCGGCGCGAGACGATTTCCTGGTCGCCATGGTGACGCTCCGCATGATTGAGGAGCGTCGAGATCAGCAGCGGCTGCTGCATCATGTTTGCGTTCACGGTGGGTGCCGTGGGCGTGGCTTGTGGAGCAGTGTCTTGGGTTAGGGCGGTGGCTGTCATTGGTGTCTTCAATCTGTGCTTATGCGGCGGCGAAAATGTATGGGTCCGGCAGATGAAGCTGTCCCTCTCACCGAGGCAGTTCCCCCAGACTGCGGCACTTATTCGGTGCGGCGAACCAAGGCGACCTTGCCGAGCAGCATGTTGCGGTCGGTCGGCTGCGCCGAAGCGCATGGCGCAGCCCGCCGCCGTGGGCCCGCGGCTGCGCACGGACCCGCGGACCCGCGGGCCGGCGGACTCAAACGCTGAAGCTGCTCACGTCGACCGGCTTGACGCCGTTGGCGCGGCAGAAGTTCAAGTAGCGCTCGACCATCGACTTCCAGTTCTCGATGGCGAGCACCGCACCCTCGGGGCTCATGAGGTTCCAGTCGCCCTGGACGATGTTGAGCGTGATGACCTCGTCGTCGCCCACGCTGATGGGCGTGTGACGCGAGCCGGCGGTCTCGAAGACGAAGCTGCCGGGGCCGGCAACCCAGTCGTGCTCGATGTACTTCCAGCGGCCGGCGATCGTCCAGACCTGCACCGTGCCCGAGTGGTGGTGCATCGGCAGCGTGCTGTTGGGGGGCACCTTCAGCAGGGCGGTCCACTCGCCGCGGATCGGGTCGACCTTGATGAGCTTCAGGAAGAAATTGTCGCTGTAGGGCACGAAGGGCATCCAGGGCAGCGACTCGACGTCAATCAGGGCGGTATCGATGGTCTCGTAGAACATGGTCATGTGGTCTCTCTTGGTGGGTATGGAGGAGGTGGTGAGGGGACGGGCAGCGTTGCGGCGGCGATCGACTTCGCCGAAGAACTCGAGCAGGCGCTCGACGACCCAGGCGGGCCGTTCCTCGGGGATCCAGTGGCCGCAGCCTTCGGCCACGCCGCCGCGCACGTCGCAAGCGACGCGCTGCCACGAGTCCATCGCGTACAGGCCGCGGCCGACGTTGGGCGCACCGCCGCCGTACACGAGGATCGGCATCGCGAGCTTGCCCTGCTTGATGAAGGCCTGGTTGTCCTTGGCGTCCTGCGCCCACTCCCGGTAGTAGTTGAAGCCGGAGCGCATCCCGCCGGGCTGGGTGTAGGTGCGCAGGTACTCGCGCTGCGCCTCTTCGGAGATGGCGTCGGGCCGCGCGCCGCCCTTGCGGTACATGTAGCGCAGGTAGATCTCTTCGCGGCCGGCCACCAGCGCCTCGGGCAGGTCGGCCTCGGCGTGGAAGCCGAAGTGCCAGCGCCCGAGCGCGGTGAGCACCGAGCCGTCGCCCGGCACCGGGGCGTCGAAGATCGCCATCGACGTCACCGCGTCGCGGTGCTGGGCGGCCAGCGCATAGGCCACCGGGCCGCCCCAGTCGTGCGCCGCGACGTGGAACTGCTTTTCGCCGAGCACGTCGTGCATCAGGCGCCAGATGTCGTTCGCGACGGTCGTGGTGTCGTAGCCCACCGCGGGCCGCGACGATTCGCCGAGGCCCCGCAGGTCCACCGCGACGACGCGGTAGCGCTGCATCAGCCCGGGCAGCACGTCGCGCCACATGTACCAGGTCTGCGGCCAGCCGTGCAGGAACACGATGGCCGGGCCCTGCCCGCCGCTGACGTAGTGCAGTCGCACGTCGCCGAGGTCGGCCCAGTCGTGCCGGAGATTCAGTTCGAGAGCGCGGTCCATAGCTGTCTCCTTCAGAACGGCCGGTCGCCAACGATGGTGGCGCGGTTCATCTTGCGATGGCACGGCGCGTAATCCATCACCGCGTAGTGCTGTGTGCAGCGGTTGTCCCAGATCGCCACGTCGTTGGCCTGCCAGCGCCAGCGCAACTGGTACTCGGGAATGAAGGCCTGGCTGATCAGGTACTGCAGCAACTGGGACGCGCCGGGGTGCCAGTCCTGGCCGAAGCGGACGTTCCTGGCGTTGTGGAAGTTGGTCAGGTGCGTGGTGAAGGCGCCGACGAACAGGCTTTTCCTGCCGGTCACCGGATGCGTGCGAACGACCGGATGCTCGGGGTCGGGGAAGCGCGCCTTCATCGCCAGGCGGTCGTCGATCGGCTTGGCCGCCATGAACACCGATTCCATGCTGTGGCGCGCACGCAGGTCGGCGATGGTCTCCTTGATGTGCTCGGGCAGCCGCTCGTAGGCCAGTTCCATGTTGGCCCACATCGTGTCGCCGCCCACCGGCGGGCATTCGACGCAACGCAGCACCGCGCCCATCGGCGGGCACTCGGCCCAGGTGGAATCGTTGTGCCAGGAGTTCTCGTAGCGCTCGGGCGGGCTGTCGGGCGTCTTCCAGATCTGGATGATGCCGGGCTCGCCCTCGGCGCTGTTGACCAGCGGATGGTCTTGGAGCTCGCCGAAGTGGCGCGCGAAGGCGGCGTGTTCGGCGTCGGTGATCTGCTGGTTGCGCAGGAACAGCACCTTGTGCTCGAGCAGCAGCGCCTTGATCTCCTGGGCCAGGGGCGAGTTGCGCGAGGCCTCGGCCAGGCTGACGCCCTGGATCTCGGCGCCCAGGGCGCAGGTCAGCGGAATGACGTTCATCGTGTGTCTCCAATCGGGTTCGGTGAGCGCCGGCCCTTGCCGGACCGGACAGTCGCCGGAGTCTCATCGCGGCGTGAGTGAAATTGTGTGCTCCGTCGATCGGCGTGACTTGACGTTTCGGGAATTTCGTTTGACATTTCGGGAAAGGAAGCCGAGCATTTCTGGAAAGGCAGTTGCGCCCATGACGATCCTGGTACGCGCCGCGACGCTGACGAACTTCGAGGCGGTGGCGTCGGCCTGCGGGCTTGATGCGCAGGGGCTTCTGGGCGAGGCCGGGCTGCCCGCGCAAAGCCTGGCCGACCCCRACCTGATGGTGCCGGCGGCCGCCGTGGGCGCGTTGCTCGAACTGGCGGCAGAGCGCGCGGGCGAGCCTGCCTTCGGCCTGCGCATGGCCGCTTCGCGGCGCCTGTCCAACCTCGGGCCGCTGGGCCTGCTGTTGCGGGACCAGCCGACGTTGCGGCAGGCCCTCGAGGCGCTGATCGCGCGTATCCACCTGCACAACGAGGCGATGTCGGTCTCGGTCGTGCCGGAGGGTCCGATCGTCGCCATTCGTGAGGAGATGGTGTACGAGGGCGGGCAGTCGGTGCGCCAGCCGATCGAACTTGCAATGGGCACCACCTTCCGCCTGCTCGGCATCTTCCTCGGCGACGGCTGGCGTCCGCGCCTGGTGACCTTCCGCCACCCCGCGCCGCCGAGCAGGGCCTGGCACCGGCACGTGTTCGGCGATTCGGTCGCGTTCGGCGAGGAGTTCAACGAGATCGTCTGCAACGCGGCCGATCTGGAGGCACCGAACCCGGGCGCAGATCCGGTGATGGCGCGCTATACGAAGCGGCTGCTGGAGCGCGATCCGGGCCAGAGCGCGTCGATGTCGGACCGAGTCCGTCGCCTGATCGTGCTGCTGATGCCGCGCGGCCATTGCCGGGTGGAGAGCGTCGCCCAGCACCTGGGCATCGACCGCAGGACCGTCGCCAACCACCTGGCTGCGGAGAAGACCTCCTTCAGCATCCTGGTCGACACAATGCGGCGCGAACTGCTGGCTCACTACCTGCGGGACGCCTCTCGGCCGCTGTCGGACGTGGCGACGCTCCTCGGGTTCTCGGAACTCAGCGCGTTCTCGCGCTGGCATCGGCGACAGTTCGGCGTGGCGCCACGAACCCGTCGCGCGGGCATTGCGGCGGGCCCTTGAAATTCCCCTACGCCCCGTCTTCTGACAAGCACTTGCGATCACGCGTGGTGTACTGCCATGCACCGCAGTGCCGCCGTGTCGCCGTGTCGCCGTGTCGCCGTGTCGCTAACACGGTACTAGCACGAGGCTACACGGTCGCTTACACGGCAGCTCAGCCGGCCGGCCTGTAGTGGATCACCCAGGCCCCGCCATTTAGCGAGGCGCCTTTCGCCGAAATTCCGCTTCGGATTGCGGATTCAATCGGCCGATGCAACACACGACAGACTGCGTAGGCAGAAGGAGTGTTGCAGATGAAGTATCGAACGCGGACCTACTACTCGGCCAGCCAGAAGGCGCTTATGTGGGAGCGCTGGAAGCAAGGTCAAGTGCCTTCATGCGTCGTCCCGCCCTGGTCGAAGGATTCCGGCGTGTCATGCGCACCGCCGTTCGACCGGCGCAAGGCCGATCGAGAAGTAATTGAACGTCGGCTTTGCGGTGCGCCAATATGAGTCTCGAATGACTCGTGTGGGCCCATTCGAGCCCGCCAGCGGACATCATGATTGTCGGAAAGCGGTCGTCGGCAGCGCCAGCCAACCCGCGACCAGTTCGTGCTTACGTTGCACCTGCAAAAGGCAAAGTACAGTGACTCAAAACCCGCGAAAGGCAAACTCCAGTGACTCACCAGGGCAAAGTACGTTGACACACCGATCTGCTCTCTAGAGGGGAGGGCGCGTGCGCCGGTGGCAAAGTCCAGTGGCTTTCCGCATGGACGCTGCGCAGGTGATGGGCCGTGACCTTGACCAGTTGCAGCTTGGTGCGCGCCCCTCAACGACCCGGTTTCTCTGCGCAGCATGCTGCTCGGCTACACGGCGCCGCCGAGGCCACCGGTTACTACGTGCGCGGTCCCCCGGTCGCTCACGTTTTGCCCGATGGTGTCGGGAATAGAGACGCTGAGGCTGCCACGGCCCGCGCCGGCACTGTTCAACGGCGTGGCAACGTCCTTCACTTCCGTGGGCTTCGGAATCGTCGCCGGCACCGCCGACGGGATGTTCGCGGGCACGGGTGACGGAATCGTGGGGCTGGCGACGACGGCGGCCTGGTAGGCGGCCTTGCTGTCCATGCCGGTCGCCACAAGGCGTTGGTACTGCGCGCGTGCAGTGCCGAGCGCGCCGCCGAAGGCCTCAGCCGACAGATGCGCCTTGTTGTTGCCGCTGCCCGCGTAAAAGCTCTTGCCGGTCGAGGGGTCCGCGATGGATGCCCACTCCTTCGCGCCAGCCTTCTGCGCGCTCGCGAGGTCGCCGCCGCCACGGATGTAGCTGGCGATCTCGGGCCGCTTCTTGTCGGCCAGGTACTCGCCGAAGATGCGTTCCTGAAGCTCGGGCGTGAATTTCTCGTCGCCCTTCAGGCCCATTGAGCCCACCGCGCCCTTCAACGTCGAGGGGATCACCTGATACTTGCCCACGGCAAACAGACGGTCCTTGTCGCCCTTCGGCAGCGACTGCGCGGCCATGATCTGATCGATCGTCATGTTCGAGAAGTCCATGCTCGCGCCGCGCGAGTCGCCGGCCTGGCCCCGATTGAACGAGCCGTAGCCGCCTTCCCCCTTCGCGATCAGGTCGCCTAGAGAGCCGCCAGCAGCGCGAGCGCCTTGCTGGAGCGCGCCCACGGGCGCACCGGCCGTGCTCTCGGTGCCGCGCGCCACGTCGTAGCCCGCTTTCGCCTGACCAGCGGCCGCAGCGCCAGCCGAATAGGCGCGTTTTGCGGTGTTGGGCACCAGGGCGGCCGCGCCGGTCTTTGCCGCGTCGAGCGCGTCCGCGCCGTAGCCCTTCGCCGCCGACCAGCCCGCGATCGCGACGCCCTTCGTCTTCTCCCAGGCATTGCCGGCCACCTCGCCCACCTTGTCGGCGGCCGCGGTCACGTTCTGCTTCACGTCGATGCCGGTCTTGTCCTTGAACCAACTGTTCATGCCGTCCGCGAGCGATGACACCTTGTCGGCCAGCGTGCCCGCCGCCTCCTTCGTCGAGTCCCACCACGCGCCGGCCTTCGTCGTGATGTCGCCCCAGGTCGTTTTCGCGTCGGTCACGAGGGAGTCCCATGCCGCGCCAAGGCCAGTCGTGAACACGTCCCACCCTTGGATGACCTTGCCGCCGACATCCGAGTCCACAAAGCTCTTCGTCCACTCGCCGACGGCGCCGCCGATCTTTTCGCCGAGCATCGCGCCGAGGTAGCCGCCGACGACGGTGCCGATCGGCCCCAGCAGCGAGCCGACGGCCGCGCCAGCAGCGCCGCCAACACCCATGCCGACAGCCTCACCCGTGTCGCGATAGCGCTGCGTGCGGTTTTCCTCCGGCGACTTGCTCGGGTCGTCGTCCATGCCGAAGGCCGAGCCCAGCGCCATGCCGCCGGAAATGAGCGCGCCGAGCACCGGGATGCGCTTCAGCAGCTTGCCGCCGCCCTTCAGCAGCCCCTTGCCCTTGCCCAGCAGGCCGCCAGCAGCTGAGCCGCCAGCAGCGCCAAGCAAGCCGCCCAGGCCGCCACCGCCGCCCCCGCCGAAGAGGCCGCCGCCAACAACCTGCTGCGCCTTCTGCGATCCCGGCGTGAGAGCCTTCAGGAACCGGCGATACCAGACTTCCCTCTTGCGCTCGGACGTGCGCCCGAAGAGCGAGAACAGGCCGCGCCCGAGAGGGCTCACCACGTCCTTGACCTCCTTCATCGCGTTCACGGTCGGATCGATGTTGTCGGCCGCTTGCAGGCTCGATGCGAGCTTGCCAAGCGAGTCATTCATGCGCCCGAGGGCACTGCTACTCAAAACGCCGCCGCCACTCGCGCCGCCGCTGGCGGGGCGCTGGCCCGCCACGAAGCGGCCGCTGGCGCCGCGCGGCTGCGCGACCACGACGGCGCCGCGCGCGACCGCGCTGCGCAGCACAGGTGCACTACGGCCCGCAGGCACCACGGCCGAAGGCGTGATCCGCCAGTTCCCACCGGCCGCGCGGCTCGTCGAGGGTGCACGAGGCGCAGCGCCAGGGCGGCCGGTACGCACGACCGTGGAAATCTGGGCATTGATGGCTGTGCGCACTGCCCGCAAGTCGGTGCGGATGGCCTTCCAGATGGCGATGCCTTGTTGCTGCGCGC
The DNA here is from genome assembly GCF_056405335.1 of Variovorax sp. P1_H12_2. Classification (NCBI taxonomy): domain Bacteria; kingdom Pseudomonadati; phylum Pseudomonadota; class Betaproteobacteria; order Burkholderiales; family Comamonadaceae; genus Variovorax; species Variovorax sp. P1_H12_2. Next base: position 1,102 of record NZ_JBFUCI010000292.1, on the reverse strand, counting down.
GCATGAGGTCACGGCCGTTCTCGATCACCTCGCCGATCAGAAATCCTTGCACGTCGCTTTTGAAAACGGATGCCATGTGTTATGTACTTTCAGAAAAAGCGGCGCACGAAGTCCGCTAGAAATTGATCAGGTGGAGCCGGCGGAGGTGCCGGCGGCTCGACGCTAGGGGCCGCAGCAATAGGCCGAGGTGCGGTCCATGTCGGATCGGACGTAAAACGCCCTCGGAGGGCGACACGCCCCCGCTCGATGTCGGCGAGGCGCTCCGAATCGGCTGCCAGTTGCTTGACCCGCTGGTCAGTCGTCTTCATGCCGCCCCTTCGAGGTCTTCGGCGTGCCAGGTTGCGAGCAGCGCGTGGCCGGGCAGCAGCGGCGCTCCGGGCACATCGAGGTCCACGTCATGTCCGGCGAGGGCCAGCACGCAGCAGATGTCGGCAGCGCCCGTCTCAGCGTCGGCGACGACGAGGTAGGCGCCCGGAGCGGGCATCACGCGGTCCAAATCGAACACAACGCGCCGGTAACTCGGCAGCGGCTCGCCGGGCTCGTGCGGTGCGACGGCACCCAAGGCGCGGGCCAACTCGATGGCATCTTCTTCGACGATCTGAAAGCGAGCGTCGCCGAGCGGGTTGAAGCGCGTCGTCGCATCGCCGCCAAGGCGGTCGAGCAGGTCATCGGCCACAGCGAGCACGGCGGCATCAGGTTGAAGCTCGGCGCGGCTCAAGGCGACACCTCCGCCAGCACCTGCACGAGCAGCGCTTCGCCGGGCTGGAGAAAGTCGAGCGCCTCGTTGCGCACGGCGTCGCCGCCAAGGTCGAACCCTTCAGGTGCGGGGTCATGAACGTCTTCGCCGGTCAGCGACAGCATGAAGATCAGTTTTACGCCGGCCGCGGTGTCGATCGTGACGTACTGGCCGGAGCGCCGCTGGGGTTGGTCTTCGGTGTTCTCGAAACGGACGCGCATGCACAGCGAAGGCAGCGAGTTCTCATCGATGGCGCCAGCCGCCAAGGCCAGGTCTGTCGCGTCGGGATCGACGATCTGGAACTTCGCGAAGCCGACCTGCACGAACTCCGCCTCGACCTCGTCGGCCGCCTGCCACGTGCTGGGA
>NZ_JBFUCI010000291.1:0-8329 GCF_056405335.1 Variovorax sp. P1_H12_2 | reverse complement strand
GGTGGAAGGCGCGGCAGCCAAGCCCGCCGACGCGCCCGCGAGCGCTGCGTCGCCGGCGCCGGCACCGGCTCCAGCACCGGCTCCAGCACCCTCATCGGGCAGCGACTGAGGCCAAGCCATGCTCGCGCTGCGGAAATGGCTCCTTTCCGGCTTGCTGGTGATCGTGCCGCTGGCCATCACGCTCGGCGTGCTGAACTGGATCATCGGCACGCTCGACCAGACGCTGTGGCTGCTGCCGGAAACGTGGCAGAAGTACCTCAACGAGCACAAGGTGCGCGGCCTCGGCGTGCTGCTGACGCTGACCATCCTGCTGTCGGTCGGCGCGATCGCGAGCAACTTCGTCGGCAAGCGGCTGCTGGGCTGGGGCGATGCGGTGGTGCGCCGCATACCGGTGGTGCGCTCGATCTACTCCAGTGTCAAGCAGGTCTCCGACACGCTGTTCTCCGAGAACGGCAATGCCTTTCGTACCGCGGTGCTGATCGAGTGGCCGCGTGCGGGTTCCTGGACCATCGCCTTCGTGACCGGCACGCCCGGCCATGAGGTGGTCGGCCACCTTGGCGGCGGCGACTACCTCGGTGTCTATGTGCCGACCACGCCCAACCCGACCGGCGGCTATTTCGTGATGCTCAAGCGCAGCGACTGCATCGAACTCCGGATGAGCGTGGACGACGCGCTCAAGTACATCGTGTCGATGGGGGTGGTCGTTCCTGGCGGCCCCGCAACGATCGCGATCAAGTAAAGACAAAGACGCGCCTTCGCGGCGCCGGAATCCATCTATGGCCATGCGTTCAAACTATTGCGGTCTCGTGACCGAAGCCCTCCTCGGACAGACCGTCACCCTCTGCGGCTGGGTCAATCGCCGGCGTGACCACGGCGGCGTGATCTTCATCGACCTGCGCGACCGCGAAGGCTACGTCCAGGTGGTGTGCGATCCGGATCGCGCTTCCACCTTCGCCGCCGCCGAAGGGCTGCGCAACGAGTTCTGCGTCCAGGTCACCGGCCTGGTGCGCGCGCGCCCCGAGGGCACGGTCAACGACAGCCTCAAGAGCGGCAAGATCGAAGTGCTGTGCCACGAGATGAAGGTGCTCAATCCCTCGGTCACGCCGCCGTTCCTGCTCGACGACGACAACCTCTCGGAAACCACCCGCCTGACGCACCGAGTGCTCGACCTGCGCCGTCCGGCGATGCAGCGCAACATGATGCTGCGCTACAAGGTCACGATGGAGGTGCGCAAGTTCCTCGACGCCAACGGCTTCATCGACATCGAGACGCCGATGCTCGGCAAGTCGACGCCCGAAGGCGCGCGCGACTACCTGGTGCCGAGCCGCGTGCACGACGGCAGCTTCTTCGCGCTGCCGCAGTCGCCGCAGCTCTTCAAGCAGCTGCTGATGGTGGCCGGCTACGACCGCTACTACCAGATCGTCAAGTGCTTCCGCGACGAGGACCTGCGCGCCGACCGCCAGCCCGAGTTCACGCAGATCGACATCGAGACCTCGTTCATGGCCGAGGAAGAGATTCGCGAAATGTTCGAGGGCATGATCCGCAAGGTGTTCCGCGCCGCGGCCGAGGTCGAGCTGCCGCCGTTCCCGGTGATGAGCTACGGCGACGCGATGTTCAAGTACGGCTCCGACAAGCCCGACCTGCGCGTCAAGCTCGAATTCACCGAACTGACCGACGTGATGCGCAATGTCGAATTCAAGGTCTTCGCCCAGGCCGCCAGCACGCCGGGCGGCCGCGTGGTCGCGCTGCGTGTGCCGGGCGGCGGCGGCGAGGGCGGTCTCTCGCGCGGCGAGATCGACGGCTACCAGGAATTCGTCAAGATCTACGGCGCCAAGGGCCTGGCCTATATCAAGGTCAACGATGCAGCGCTGGGCCGCGAAGGCCTGCAGAGCCCGATCGTCAAGAACCTCAACGACGCCTCGCTGGCCGAGATCATCGCGCGCACGGGCGCCCGCAACGGCGACATCCTGTTCTTCGGCGCCGACAAGGAAAAGGTCGTCAACGACGCCATCGGCGCGCTGCGCGTGAAGATCGGCCACAGCGCCTTCGGCAAGAAGAACGGCCTGTTCGACGACCGCTGGGCGCCGCTGTGGGTGGTCGACTTCCCGATGTTCGAGTTCGACGAGGAAGGCCAGCGCTGGTCGGCCGTGCACCACCCGTTCACGGCCCCCAAGGACGGTCATGAAGACCTCATGGATACGGCCCCCGAGAAGTGCATCGCCAAGGCCTACGACATGGTGCTCAACGGCATCGAGATGGGCGGCGGCTCGGTCCGTATCCACCGCGAGGAAGTGCAGAGCAAGGTGTTCCGCGCGCTCAAGATCAACGCCGAGGATGCGCAGAACAAGTTCGGCTTCCTGCTGGACGCGCTGCAGTACGGCGCACCCCCGCACGGCGGCATTGCGATCGGCCTCGACCGCCTGGTGATGCTCCTGACCGGCGCCGAGTCGATCCGCGACGTGATCGCCTTCCCGAAGACGCAGCGCGCGCAGGACCTGCTGACGCAGGCGCCGAGCCCGGTGGACGAGAAGCAGCTGCGCGARCTGCACATCAAGCTGCGCAACACGCCGCAGGCAGCCTGAGGACGAAGGGTCGCCAGCATGAGCGAGCGGCGGCCCTGGAAGATTCCCGAGTCAGTGCTGGTCGTGGTCCACACGCCGGCGCTCGATGTGCTGTTGATCCGCCGTGCCGGCGCCGATGACCTCTGGCAGTCGGTCACCGGCAGCAAGGACTTCGAGGACGAGCCGCTGGCGCGCACCGCGGCGCGCGAGGTCGAGGAGGAGACCGGCATCCTCTGTGGTCCGGGCAGCGCGCTCGCGCCCCGGCTGGTCGACTGGCAGCGACGCAACGTCTACGAGATCTGGCCCCGCTGGCGTGCCCGCTACGCGCCCGGCGTGACCCGCAACACCGAGCATGTGTTCGGCCTCTGCGTGCCCGAGCGGCTGACACCGCGGCTCGATCCTTGCGAGCACACGGCCTGGCGGTGGCTCCCCTACCAAGAAGCGGCGGAGGCCACTTTTTCTCCGACCAACGCCGCGGCCATCTTGCTGCTGCCACAATTTGTGCAATGAATCCTTCGGCGACCAGCTTCCGTGTAGCCACCTACAACATCCACAAGGGTGTGCAGGGCATCGGCCCTGCCAGGCGCCTGGAGATCCACAACCTCGGCCATGCGATCGAACAGCTCGATGCCGACATCATCTGCCTGCAGGAGGTTCGCAAGATGAACCGCCAGGCGGCCGCGCGCTTCAATCGGTGGCCCGAGCTGCCGCAAGCGGATTTCCTGGCGCCTGAGGGCTACACGGCGGTCTACGAGACCAATGCCATCACCAAGCACGGCGAGCACGGCAACGCGCTGCTGACGCGCTGGCCGGTGCTGCGCAAGACCCACCAGGACATCTCGGACCACCGCTTCGAGCAGCGCGGCCTGCTGCACGTGGCGATCGACGTCGACGGCAGCACCGTGCACACCATCGTGGTGCATCTGGGCCTGATCAAGGGCAGCCGGATCCGCCAGATCGCACAGTTGCGCGATTTCATCGAACGCGAGATTCCGTCCACCGAGGCGCTGGTGGTGGCCGGCGATTTCAACGACTGGGGCGCGCGGATGCGCTACGCGATGAATGCGATGGGCATGCGCGACTCGAGCGACCTGCGCGGGCCGCGCACGCTGACCTACCCCTCGCGGCTGCCGGTCGCCCAACTCGATTTCATCTACGCCCGGCAGCTCGAACCGGTCGCCTCCTCGGTGCCGCGCGGATCGATCTGGGCCCGCATGTCCGACCACCTGCCGCTCGTGACCGATTTTTCGCTATCAAAACAATAGCTGGGCGCGCAGGCGGGTAGGGCGCAGTAGGGCCATCGCGGGAATTCCATTCGCTGATACGATGCGCGGATGCTAAGGACCATCGACGCCGTACCGCGCCCCGCTGCAGGGGATGAAGACGAGGGCACGCCTGTGTCCGTGAAGATTCGCGAGCGCCTCGTCGCCGCCCGCCGCCGCTTCAACGCCAACGACAACATCGCGGAATTCATCCGGCCCGGTGAACTCGAGGGCCTGCTCGACGAGGTCGAGGGCAAGATGAAGCACGTGCTCGAGAGCCTGGTGATCGACATCGAGAACGACCACAACACCGACAACACGGCCCGCCGCGTGGCGAAGATGTACGTCAACGAGGTGTTCAAGGGCCGCTACGTGCCGCCCCCCCCGCTGACCGAATTTCCCAATGCGGAGCATCTCAACGAGCTCATGATCGTCGGCCCGATCACGGTGCGCAGCGCCTGCTCGCACCACTTCTGCCCGATCATCGGCAAGCTCTGGATCGGCGTCATGCCGAACGAGAAGACCAACGTGATCGGGCTCTCGAAATACGCGCGGCTGGCCGAATGGGTGATGGGCCGGCCGCAGATCCAGGAGGAGGCGGTGGTGCAACTGGCCGACCTGATCCAGGAAAAGACCCAGCCCGACGGCTTGGCGCTGGTGGTCGAGGCCGAGCACTTCTGCATGCAGTGGCGCGGCGTCAAGGAGATGGACAGCAAGATGATCAACTCGGTCATGCGCGGCGTCTTCCTGAAGGACCCCAACCTGCGCCGAGAATTCCTTTCCCTTCTTCCGCGCAAGCGCTGAGCCGCACACCATGCTCGTACGCCTTCTCTACGCCAGTCGCGCCGTGGACACCAGTCCGGAGGCCGTCGAGGCCATCCTCGCGCAATCGCGTCAGCACAACACCGCCTGCGGCATCACCGGCATCCTCTGCTATGGGGCGGGCGTGTTCCTGCAGGGTATCGAAGGCGGCCGGACGGCGATCAGCGAGCTCTATGGCCACATCCAGCGGGACCCGCGCCACAAGGACGTGGTGCTGCTGTACTACGAGGAGATCTCCGAACGCCGGTTCGGTGGCTGGACGATGGGGCAGGTCAACCTGTCGAAGCTCAACGCCTCGACGCTGCTCAAGTATTCGGAGCGCGCCGAGCTCGATCCCTATTCGGTGTCGGGCGTGGTCTCGCTCGCGCTGCTGGAAGAACTGATGGCGACCGCGGCCATCGTCGGACGCCACTGAAGACCCCCCTGCCGACCCTGCCGCTGCTGCTCGGCTGCGATTTTTCCAGCGCGCCGAAGCCGCGCAAGCCGATCGTGGTCGCGCTCGGGACGGCGCGGGACGCGCGCGTGGAACTTGCCGGGTTCGAGTACTTCACGTCACTCGACGACTGGGGGCGCTGGCTCGGCGACCAGCCGGCGTGGGTGGGCGCCTTCGACCTTCCGTTCGGCCTGCCGCGCGAGCTGGTCGAGCACCTGGGATGGCCGCTGCAATGGGAGCCGCTGATCGCCCACTATGCCGGCCTCGGCCGCGAGGAGATCCGCCGTGCCTTCGCGGCCTTCTGTGCGGGTCGGCCCCAGGGCGGGAAATTCGCCCACCGGAAGACCGACGGTCCCGCCGGATCCAGTCCTTCGATGAAATGGGTCAATCCGCCGGTCGCGTTCATGCTGCATGCCGGCGTGCCTCGGCTGGTGGCCGCCGGCGCTGCGTTGCCGGGCCTGCGCGTGCCGGCCGAAGGCAGTTCGCGCGTAGCACTGGAAGCCTATCCGGGGCTGCTGGCACGCGAGCTGATCGGCCGGCGAAGCTACAAGAGCGACGCGGCCGCTGGCCAGAGCAACGAGCGCCGGCAGGCGCGCGGGGACTTGCTGGATGCGCTGGAAGCGGGCTCGGCGCGACTCGGGCTGCAACTCGCGCTCGACGGACGGTCACGGCGGCTGTTGCTGGACGATGCCAAGGGCGATCGCCTCGACGCGGCGCTCTGCCTGGTGCAGGCGGCCTGGGGGGCCGCGCGAAGCGGCAGTCGTCCGGGCCCGGGCTACGGTCTGCCCGCGGCGGTCGATCCGATCGAAGGCTGGATCGTGACGGCCTGACCTCCCGGCCTCCCGGCGTCCTACGGCAGGACAAGACGCTGCCCGCCGCGCCCCCCGCTCGGTCTCGCTAGATTGGAATTGGCGGTTCGGTGAGCCACCGGTGATCCAACTCACGGTGGCCCTTTCTCTCGAGACAGACAGGAGGTTCCCATGACCCATCCGAAACAAGTCAATCCGAACGTTCGCCGCTGGGTGGCGCTGATGCTGGCCGCAAGCGCGCTGGCCCTGGGCGCCTGCGACAAGGCGGGCGACGAGACCGTCGGCCAGAAGGTGGATTCGGCGATCGCCAGGACCGAGCAGGCTGGCGCTGGCGCCAAGGCCAGGACGGAATCCGCGGTGACGTCGGTGGCCGGGGCGGTGGACGACGCTTCGATCACGGCCGCGGTGTCGACTGGCCTGGCCAAGGATCCGGACCTGAGCGCCATCAAGATCGACGTCGACACCAAGGGCGGCCAGGTGACCCTCAGCGGTCCGGCTCCGGACGCCAACGCGAAGGCGCGAGCCGAGGAGATCGCCAAGTCCGTCAGGGGCGTCAACGGCGTCGACAACAAGCTCGAAGTGAAGGCGATGTAGGTCCGCATCATCGTCGAGCCATAGCCATCGATGCGCCCATGCAAAAAGCCCGGTCTCCCGGGCTTTTTGTCGTGCGGCGGGCCGCTCAGCGAACCAGCGCGATCATCTGGCGGACCTCATGGGAGGTCCTTTCGCGGGGTGGTGTCTCTCTGCATCAGCGTGGTGACCAGGTCGGCCACATCGGAGGTCTTCAGGACCGCGGCAATCACCGCGGCGGTCGAGAGCAGGCGCCAGGGCTTGACCAGCACGACCAGCGCGCCGGCCGCCGCCGCTGCACCCATCAGCCTGGCCGGCTGCTCGCGCGCATAGCGCTCGAGGAGCGGGCGTGCGATCTGGCCGGCCGCGTTCGCGGGATGCCGGCGCCACCAGCGGCGCACCACATGGCGTGCCACGGGCGCCCAGGCGAGGTCTTTGAACGCCCCTGGGCTGGCCGGTGGAAGCGCCATGGCGTAGAGTCCCTCGTCCTCGGGAAGGCTTCTCCGGAACTGGGCGACCAGCGCCCTGCGGGACATCGCGAGCCGCTGTTGCGGCGTGAGGGGTCGAGAGTCAACGGCCATGGCGCTCTCCGGCCTGGCGAAGCGCCTGCACATCGGCGTCGAGTTGGGCCTGAAGGTCCGCGAACGCGTGGAAGGGTGAGGGGCGTGCCGCGATCAGCGCCGATACCACGGCAACGAGGACCGCGACCCCCGGCACCGCGGCCAGCACCCAGTGGAAGCTGCCATGCAGCACGCCGAGCATCACGGCGACGCCGATCAGCCCCAATGCCAGCATGGCGCTGACCGCCGCCAGGACGCTCGCCGCCATTCGGGCGACCAGACTGCGGCTGGCCTCCTGGGATTCCTGCCGTACCAGTGCGCCGTAGTTGGCGAGGTGTTCGGCGATCAGCTCCGGGTGGCCGAGCGCCGTCGAGACGATGGGATGGAGCATGGTGCTGCGCAGGCTCAAGCGGAGGGACGCGGCCGAAGCCGCGCTCCGCTTGAAAATACGCCTGCGGCGGATCAGTAGTCGTTGCGGCGGCGGCTCGCCAGGACGATCAGCGCGGTGATGGCGGCACCGGCGGCGGCGGCCACGAGCACCGAGCGTACCGGCTGGTCGGCGATGTACTTCCCCGTGACGTCGGCGGCGGCTTCGAAGCGGCGCTGAGCCCGGGCGCTGGTGGTCGATGCGGCATCCAGCCCACGCTGGACCGCCTGCTGGACGCGCGCCGCCAGTTGCTCCACGGCCGGCTCGGCATCGCGACGCAGGTCGCGAACCTTCTCCCCGGCGGCATTCACGGCATTCTGTGCGTAGGCCCGCGTGGTGTCGATGGCATCGCTGGCCGTCTGACGCGCCTCATCGGCGATTTGCGAAGGCGTCTTGGTGGTCGAGTTCATGAAATGGGTCCTTCCGGAAAATGATTGCGTTACCCGCCCATCGTAACGACGCTAGCGGCGTCGCATCAAGCCCGCGATGAAGCTGGCGATCGCGAGAACGATGAAGATGACGAAGAGAATCTTCGCGATTCCCACTGCACTGGCGGCGATGCCACCGAATCCGAACAGCGCGGCGATCAAGGCGATGACCAGGAACACGACGGCGTAGTGCAACATGCTGACTCCTTCGAGGGTGGCCCCGTTTGACGTGAAGACCCCGGCGCGTTCGCGACGGGAGCGGCTTGGGGTCCACGTTAAGAGGCCGGCCGCGAAGACCCTGTCAGCAGCAGCGGCCTGGGGGCGTAGGAGAGAACCGAAAGGGGCGGTGGCGGCCCGGGGCGAGGCCGCCGGACTCAGGCCCGCTTGGCGGGCAGGATCGCGCTCAGGTGCGTGCCCTTGCCGGGCGTCGACGACACGGTGAGCTTGCCCTTGGCGG
>NZ_JBFUCI010000290.1:0-8392 GCF_056405335.1 Variovorax sp. P1_H12_2 | reverse complement strand
GCCATGGGCGCGCCATCGGCGGCCGCGCCCTCGCTGTCCGGCGCGCCGCGGGGGCTGCGGCCCTTCCACCATTGCTGGGACATCTGCTCTTCGATCTCATCGATCTTCTTGAGCGTGAGCGCCCTGCCCTCCGTCTTTCCGGAGGTGCTGCTGACATTGAAGGAGGACGGCGTGGCGGCGGGGTCGCGCTCGCCGGCCGCTTCGCGCTGGCGCAGCTTGCGCAGCATGTCGAACTCGCGGCGGCGCACGAAATCGTTGCGCTGCCGCCGCTCGATCATCTCCTTGAGCATCTCGCGGCTGTAGCCGTTTTCGAGCGTCGATGACTCGTCGGCATCGAGCTCGGACCAATCCTTCAAGGGATTGCGAACGAACTTCGCCACCTTGGACAGCAAGCGACCGGAATCTTCCTTGGCCATGCGCAGCGTCTCCGTCCGGCTCCTCGGGCGATCAGTCGCCGAACATCTTCTGCTTGAGCTCGCGGCGCTGCTGCGCTTCGAGCGACAGGGTGGCGGTCGGACGGGCCAGCAGGCGGCCGACGCCGATCGGCTCGCCGGTCTCGTCGCAGTAGCCGTAGTCGCCGGCATCGATGCGCTGGATCGATTGCTCGATCTTCTTCAGGAGCTTGCGTTCGCGATCCCGCGTGCGCAGCTCGAGCGCATGCTCTTCCTCGATGGTGGCGCGATCGGCCGGGTCGGGCACGACCACCGTGTCCTCGCGCAGGTGCTCGGTCGTCTCGCCGGCATTCTCGAGGATGCCGCGCTTGAGTTCCTGCAGCTTCAGGCGGAAGAAGGCCATCTGCTTGTCGTTCATGTACTCGGTGTCCGGCATCGCGATCACTTCGGCGTCGGTGAGTTCCTCGGCGGACTTGGTCTTCCAGTTGTTGACCAGCTTCGGATCCTTCTTGACCGCGATCGGCGGCGGCGGCACCAGCGCGTTCGAGGTGATCTGCACGAAGCTCGATTTGGCTGCGGTGGACGCCACCGATTGCGGCATGGAGGGGACCGTCAGCTGCGACAGCCGCGACACGCGGCCCCCGCGTGCGGGCGCGGGTGCGGCGGTCGTTGCGGGCGTCGCCGGGGCGGAAGAGGAGGAGGCGGCAGCCGTTTTTTTCATGGGAGTCGATGGTGCAGGTGGCGCGGCACGGGGGCCGGCCGGTTTGGATGAGGGGGCGCTCGCGGTGGCGGCAGAGGTCTTGCTCTTGGCAGGGGCCTTTGGCGGCGCGACGGGCTTGGCGGAAACCTTCTTCGCCGCGGGTACAGCCTGCTTCGCAGCCGCCGTCGTCTTGACGGCCGGCTTCGGCGCGGGCTTGGGCTTTGCGGCGGGTTTCTTCACGGTGACTGGCTCCTTCGATGAACTCGAACGCGCATTCAAATCATGGGTGCTCGCCGATGGCGAACCCCGGGGTTATACCCCCGAATTCAGCCTGGAAACGCGCCCGGCCCTATGCCGGAAGTCACACTTGGTCAAAGAAGGTCAATCGCAGCCCCCGGAACAGGCGCGCGATTGTATAGAGAGATCAGTGCCGCAGCACCGCGGCCCATGAAACCGGCACTGTCCAAGTCCAGGGATACCGCGGAACCGGCTTTGCCGGGCCGCTGGTATCGCCCCCTCGAGGGGGAGGCGCCGCAGGCGCTTCGGGGGTGTTTCTCCCTAGACCAGACACTGGTCCAGTCCCTGCTCCAGGATCTCGCGCGGCAGGTCGATGCCGATGAACACCATGCGGCTGGTGCGCTTTTCGTCGGCGCTCCAGGCCGGGCCGAGGTCGCTGCCCATGAGCTGGTGCACGCCCTGGAAGATCACCTTGCGCTCGGTGCCCTGCATGTGCAGCACGCCCTTGTAGCGCAGCATCCGCGGACCGTAGATATTGACGATCGCGCCGAGGAAGTCCTCGAGTCGGGCCGGATCGAAGGCCCGGTCCGAGCGGTAGACGAAACTCTTGACATCGTCGTCGTGGTGATGGTGGTGGCCATGGCCTTCGCCCGCATGCGAGGGGTGGTCGCAATGCTCGCCAGGCGCGTGGTCATGGTGGTCGTGGGCCTCTTCCTCCTTCAGGAAGTCGGGGTCGATGTCCAGCTTGGCATTGAGGTTGAAGCCGCGCAGGTCGAACACGTCCTTGAGCGGCACCTCGCCGAAATGGACCTTCTGCTGCGGCGCGCGCGGGTTCATGTGCTTCAGGCGGTGGATCAGCGCATCGGTTTCCTCGGCGGCGACCAGGTCGCTCTTGCTGATGAAGATCTGGTCGGCGAAGCCGACCTGGCGGCGCGCTTCCTGACGGTCGTTGAGCTGCTGGGGCGCATGCTTGGCATCGACCAAGGTCAGGATCGAGTCCAGCAGATAGCTCTCGGCGATCTCGTCGTCCATGAAGAAGGTCTGGGCCACCGGGCCCGGATCGGCCAGGCCGGTGGTCTCGATCACCACGCGGTCGAAGTCGAGCAGCCCCTTGCGCTTCTTGGCCGCCAGCAGCTGCAGGGCCTCGCGCAGGTCCTCGCGGATCGTGCAGCAGATGCAGCCGTTGCTCATCTGGACGATCTGCTCCTTGGACTCGGTGACCAGGATGTCGTTGTCGATGTTCTCCTCGCCGAACTCGTTCTCGATCACCGCGATCTTCTGGCCGTGCGCCTCGCTCAGGATGCGCTTGAGCAAGGTCGTCTTGCCGGAGCCGAGGAAGCCGGTGAGGATGGTGGCGGGAATAAGGGCCATTGAGGGTGCTCCGGGGAAACGAGGGGGGATCGGGGAAGGCGGAAAGTTTAGCGAGCGGCGCCCGGCCGCGCTGCGGCAGGGGCAAAGCCTACTTGCGCACCACCACCAGCCCTTTCAAGTACTCGCCCTCGGGAAACTCGATGGTCATCGGATGGTCGGGCGCGGCGCCCAGGCGCTCGGTGATGTAGCCGTCCACCCCGGCATCGATGCCGGCCGAGGCCACGATCTTGTGGAACAGGTCGGCCCCGATGCCGCCCGAACAAGAGAAAGTCAGCAGATGCCCTCCGGGCGCCAGCAGCTTGAAGGCCTGCCGGTTGATGTCCTTGTAGGCGCGCGCGGCACGCTCGGCGTGGGCCACGGTCGGCGCGAACTTCGGCGGGTCGAGCACGATGGCGTCGAACTGGCGGCCCTCGTCGACGAAGCGGCGCAGGCTGGCGTTGACGTCGGCATCGAGGAACTCGGTACGGGCGCCCTCGAAGCCGTTCAGCGCCACATGGGCCCGGGCACGCTCCAGCGCCGGCAAGGAGGAATCGATCGAGATCAGTTCGGCCCCCTCGACCGCGCCCGCCGCCTTCAGGCCGGCCAGCGCGGCGACCGTGAAGCCGCCGGTGTAGCAGAAGCAGTTCAGTACCCGGCGGAAGCGGCGCTGCCCGGCCAGCTCGGCGAAGCGCTTGCGGCTGTCGCGCTGGTCGAGGTAGAAGCCGGTCTTGTGGCCGGTGGCGATGTCCAGGCCCAGTCGCCAGTCGTGCTCGCGGATCTGGAGCTCGGTCGGGCCGCTGCCGCGCAGCCAGCCGGTCACCGGCTTCAGGCCCTCGCGCTCGCGGCCGCTGGCGTCGGAGCGTTCATACAGCTTGTCGAGGCCGGTGGCGGCGAGCAGCGCGTCGGCGAGCGGCGCCTTCCAGCGCTCGACGCCGGCCGAGAGGAACTGCGCCACCAGCGTGTCGCCGTAACGGTCGACGATCAGTCCGGGCAGGCCGTCGGCCTCGCCGTGGACCAGCCGCACGCCGTCGCTCTGCAGGTCGAACAGCTCGCGCGCCCGGACCGCTTGCGCGACCCGCGCGGCCAGGAAAGCCGCATCGATGCGCTGCGTCTCGTCGAAGCTCCAGGCCCGGGCGCGGATCTTCGAATGCGGGCTGTAGGCGGCCCAGGCCAGGAAGCGGCCGTCGTCCGACTCGATGCGGACCGTTTCGCCGGCATCGCCGCCGCCTTTCGCGATCGCGGACTCGAATACCCAGGGGTGGCGGCGCAGCAGCGAACGCTCCTTGCCGGGCCGCAGACGGAGAACTTTCATGGATTCCTACCCTTGTTCTTTTGCAATGATTCGCCGATCGGCGGCGGGCCCTCGTCGCGGGCCTGGGCCCGCGGATGCGCGGCGTCGTAGGCGCGGGCCAGATGCTGGAAATCCAGCCGCGTATAGACCTGGGTGGTCGAGATGTTGGCGTGGCCCAGCAGTTCCTGCACCGCGCGCAGGTCGCTGCTGGACTGCAGCAGATGGCTGGCGAACGAATGCCGCAGCATGTGCGGGTGCACCGGCGCCGGCAGGCCCGCCTTGAGGCTGCGCTGACGCAGCTGCTTCCACACCGATTGGGCGGAGAAGCGGGTGCCATTGCGGCCGATGAAGAGCGCCGCGGCGCTCCCGGGGTCGCGCAGCCGCGCGGCCCCGAGCGCCGCACAGCCGTCGCGCACCGCCAGCCAGGCCTGCAGGGCCTCGATCGCCTTGCTGCCCACCGGCACGAGACGGCGCTTGCTGCCCTTTCCCAGCACATTGGCTTCGGCGGCGTCGAGGTCGATCCAGCCGCGCGCCGTGCTGCTTGCGCGCACATCCAGGCCGGTCAGTTCGCCGACACGCAGGCCGCAGCCGTAGAGCAATTCGACGATCGCGCGATCGCGCGCCTCGCCCCAGGGGTCGGCCTCGGCGTCGCGCAGCTCGGCCAGCCGCACCGCATCGTCGACCGCGAGCGCCTTCGGCAGCGGCCGGGCGGCCTTGGGCGCATGGACGTCCTGCACCGGGTTCGATCCGACCAACCCCTCATGGCCAAGCCAGCGGTAGAAGCTGCGCCAGCACGAGAGCACCAGCGCGATGCCGCGCGGCTCGCGCCCGGCGCCGTGCAGCTGGGCCATCCAGCGCCGCACATGCGCCGTCTGCACCTGGTCCAGCGCCAGGCCGGCCGCGGCGGCGTTCTGCGCCAGCACCGCCAGGTGGACGGCATAGAGCTCGACCGTGCGCGCCGCCAGCCGGCGCTCCACCCGCACATGCTCCAGATACTTTTCGATCCAATTCGGACTCACCATGGAGCCCCTTCCAGGGATACCGCGGAACCGGCTTTGCCGGGCCGCTGGTATCGCCCCCGGCGAGGGGGTGGGCGGCTACACGAAGTGAGCCAACCTGGGGGCGAGCTAGAAGTACCCATTGGCGGCATTGTTGACGATGGCCAGCGGCTCGCGCAACGCGCCCTTGAAGGCCATGCCCCAGCGCTGCCAGCAGCTGGTCGGCGCGGCGGCGAACTGGACATCGAACAGGCGGTCGAATCCGGACGCGCGCGCCAGCCGCTCGGCCCGCCACAGGTGGTAGGGCTCGGTCACGATGATCACGCTGCGCACGCCCGCGGCCTGCAGCACGGCGCGCGACATCGACAGGTTCTCGCGGGTCGACTGCGACACCGGCTCCAGCAGCAGCAGTCCGGGGTAGCCTGCATTGCGCGCATGCTGCGCCATCACCTCGGCCTCGATGCGGCCGTCCTCGCTGTCGACGCCGCCGGAGAACACCAGCTGGCGGACCGTGCCGGCCTTCGCCAGCGCGATGCCGGCGTCGACCCGTCCGGTCAGGCAGGGGTTCGGCTTGCCGTCCTTGTAAGCCCGGTTGCCCAGGATCAGCGCCGCGTCGGCCGGGCGCTGAGGTGACTCTGCGAGGCGCGCGAGCGCATGCCGCCAGACCATCGCGTGGATCGACACATAGCCCAGCAGCAGAACCGCCACCGCGCCCAGCAGACCGCGCCGCAGGCTCGGGCTCAAGGACGCAGGCGCGACAGCGCGCCCGAGGCCAGCTCGGCGATGCGCTCCAGGAAGTCGGTGCCCATCTCGGCGTTGTAGCGCTGGGCATCGGGCGAGGCCAGCACCAGCAGGCCGAATGCCGGCGCCTCGGGCTCGGGCCGCAGCGGGATCAGCGCGATCGAGACCGCCGCCTGCGGCTCGGCGAGCCAGCCGGCGGCCTCGAAGCCGGAGTTCAGGCCGCAGTAGGGCGCGGTCAGCGAGGTGGCGAGCGCCTTGACGTCGTCGCTGACCCATTGGGCGTAGGCCTCGTCCTGGTAGGCACTGTCGAAGTCCCAGATCTTGATCGCGGTCTGCGGCACCATGAACAGGGCCTGCAGCTGAGCGGCGATCTGTGCCGGCAGCGCGCGTGGGTCGCGGGTGGTCAGCAGGCCGCGGGTCCAGCGCTGCAGGCGGTCGGCCGTGACCGCGTTCTCGGTGCCGTGGCGCACCATGTCCATCACGCGGTGCTCCAGCGCCTTGATCTTCTCGCGCAGCATCTCGGCCTGGCGCTCCTGCAGGCTCACGGCCCGATTGCCGTGCGGGCTGGTGAGCTGCACCTGGCCGAGCAGCTGGGCGTGGCGCTCGAAGAAGTCGGGCGTGTTCGACAGGTAGTTGGCGATATCGTCTTCGGTGATCGGGTTCATGGCGTTGGAGTTGAAATTGTTCATGACGGGTCCGGCACCTCGATGCTGCCTTCGAACACGGTGACCGCGGGGCCGGTCATCAGCACCGGTGCACCGTCGCCGGCCCATTCGATGGTGAGCAGTCCGCCCCGGGTCTGGACGTCGACCTGGCGCTCGAGCAGGCCGAGCCGGATGCCCGCGACCACCGCCGCGCACGCGCCGGTGCCGCAGGCCAGCGTCTCGCCGGCGCCGCGCTCGAAGACGCGCAGGCGCACATGGGCGCGGTCGACCACCTGCATGAAGCCGGCATTGACGCGCTGCGGAAAGCGCGGATGGTGCTCGATCAGCGGGCCCTGGGTGGCGACCGGTGCGCTGTCGACGTCGGCGACGATCTGCACCGCGTGCGGATTGCCCATCGACAGCACGGCCACCGCCACGATGGCGCTGCCGGCATGGGTGTCGAGCGCCAGGTGCCAGCTGTGCCAGCCGCCTTCGGGCTGCGAATCGAGGCCCGCGGTGTCGAAGGGCACCCGGGCCGGCTCGAAGACCGGGGCCCCCATGTCGACCGTCACGCGGCCGTCGGCGCCCATGCGCGGCTCGATCACGCCAGCGAGCGTCTGCACGCGCACCGCATCCTTGGCCGTGAGGCTGTGCTCGCGCACGAAGCGCATGAAGCAGCGCGCACCGTTGCCGCACTGCTCCACCTCGCCGCCGTCGGCGTTGTGGATCACGTACTGGAAATCGATGCCCTCGGCCGGCGACGGCCGCACCGAGAGGATCTGGTCGGCGCCGACGCCGAAGTGGCGGTCGGCCAGGAAGCGGTACTGCGCGGCGCGGAGTCCGAGCGGGCTGCGGGTTTCGTCCAGCACGACGAAGTCGTTGCCGGCACCCTGCATCTTGGTGAAGCGGATTCGCATCGGGGGATTATCTGCTGCCCCATCTGGATTATCTTCAGGCCATGGCTTCCGACGCTTCCTCTTCCGATGCACTGCCCCCGGTGCCGTTGCAATTCATTGCCAGCCCGCGCAACGCCGCGGCGCTGGCCCGGCTCGCGGCCCAGGCCCGCGACGATCTCGAACGCATCAACCTGCCGCCGCCCGCCTGGGTGCTGCCGGCCGAATCGGCGACCGCCGAAGCACCGGTGCTCGACGTGCTGATCGCCGGTGCCGGCATGTGCGGCCAGACGGCGGCCTATGCCTTGCGCCGCGAAGGCGTCACCAACATCCGCGTCGTCGATCAGGCCGCGCGCGGCGAAGAAGGGCCCTGGGGCACCTACGCACGCATGCTGACGCTGCGCAGCCCCAAGCACGTGGGCGGGCCCGAACTCGGCGTGCCTTCGCTGAGCTTTCGCGCCTGGTACGAGGCGCAGCACGGCGCCGGCGACGCCTCCGCGGACGGCGCCACGCCGGGCTGGCAGGCGCTGCACAAGATCGGCCGGGTCGACTGGCGCGACTACCTGCTGTGGGTGCGCGACACGGTCGGCCTGCCGGTGGAAAACCGCGTCGCGCTACGCTCGGTGTCGCCGGCCGAAGACGGCCGCCTGCTCACGATCGAGCTCGAACACCCGCAGGGACGGCGCGAGACGGTGCGCACGCGCCAGCTCGTGCTCGCGCTCGGCCGCGACGGCAGCGGCGCACCGCGCTGGCCCGCCTTCCCGTCGCTGCGCCGCGACGATCCGCTGGCGGCGGCCCGCGTGTTCCATTCCGCCGATGCCATCGATTTCGCGGCCTGGGAGGGGCGGCGCATCGCCGTGCTGGGCGCCGGCGCCTCGGCCTTCGACAACGCGGCCTGCGCGCTGGAAGCCGGGGCCGCGGGCGTCACCCTGTTCGCGCGCCGCACCGAGCTGCCGCAGGTCAACAAGAGCAAGGCGGCCTCGAGCCACGGCTTCCTGCGCGGCTTCGAAGGGCTTGACGACGCCCGCAAGTGGCGGGTCTACACCTACATCTTCGACGAGCAGGTGCCACCGCCCTGGGAAACCGTCCGCCGCTGCGACGCCCACGACGCCTTCGAGCTGCGTCTGGGCTCGCCCTGGGAGGACG
>NZ_JBFUCI010000289.1:0-8395 GCF_056405335.1 Variovorax sp. P1_H12_2 | reverse complement strand
ATGCCCGGGGGTTTCGCTGGAGATCCAGACGCGTCATGGCGACGAACTGTTGGCGCTGGTGCTATCGCGGGCACTGGACCTCGCTGTGGTGTTCGATCCGCCGGCCCAGCCGGGCGTGGCAGTGGCCAATCTTGGACGCGCCGCAGTGGTTTACCTCGGGCCGCCGCAGGGCGAGGCGAAGCACGAATCCGTCCGCTTGGCCGAGCTTGACGAGCAGCGCTGGATCGGTATCGGAAGCGGCGATCCGCTCGGCGGTCTGATCGCGCAGGCTTTCCATGCGCTTGGCCTGGAAGAGCGCACCCCCATGATCGAGGCGCGCACCTACTATGTTGCGGCCGCCCTGGCGGAATGCGGCGTGGGGTATGCGCTGGTAGACCAGTTCACGGCGCAGTTCGCTGCGCGCGCCAGCCACGGTGACTTAACCGTGCAGCCGGTGTCGCCAGCGCTGTCCGTCGGAGTGATGGCGATCCATCCGGAGGGCGGCGTCTCGTCGCATGCGCTGGACGCGCTGCTGGAAGTGTTGCGCGAGCAACTGACTGCGACGCCCGTCGCGGCGCCGAAGGAGTGCCCATAACCTTGGGTTATGGGGGGGGGCTAAAAGTTCATTTGAACCTGCCTCCTGTCGCATCCACACTCTCGCTGTCCMCAGCCAGTCCGCCAGCCGCGGACCCGGCGGGCTTGGAGAGTGGCAGCAGGATATCGAGGCAGGAAAACATAGCATGCGGATTTGCGTACTTGGCGGCGGCGTGGTGGGTGTCGCCAGTGCATACTACTTGGCGCGCGAAGGGCACACGGTGACCCTGCTGGAAGCGCGCGAGGGTCTGGCGCTGGAAACCAGCCAGGCCAACGGCGCGCAACTCAGCTACAGCTATGTGGCGCCGCTGGCCGATCCGGCGGTGCTGCCTAAGCTGCCCGGCTGGCTGCTGGACCGCGATTCCCCCCTGCGATTCGTGCCGCGCTTGGAATGGCAGCAATGGCGCTGGTGCCTAGCCTTCCTGCGAGCCTGCCGCGGCGACGTGGCGCGTGCCGTCACTGCCGAATTGCTTGGCCTTGGCTACCACAGCCGCACCCTGGTGCATGAGCTCGTTGCGCGAGAGCAGATCGAATTCGACTACCAGCGCAACGGCAAGCTGGTGGTATACCGCGATCCGGTGGCGTTTGCCCATGCGCGCCGCCAACTGGACTACCAGGCCGCGCTAGGCAGCAACCAGCAGGCGCTGGACGGCACGGCCTGTATCGCGCTCGAACCCGCGCTGGCGCATCTCAGCGATCGGCTTGCCGGCGGCGTTCATACGCCCAGCGAAGATGCCGGCGACTGCCATGCCTTCACTACGAACATGGCGGAATTGACCGCGCGGCGCTATGGTGCGAAGTTCCTCTGCGGTGCGCGCGTAACCGGGCTGCGCCGCGAGGGGCGCGCCGTGGTGGCGGTGCGCACAGAAAGCCACGAGGTCGAGGCCGATGCCTTCGTTATCTCAGCCGGCATGGGCAGCGTACCCTTGCTGGCCGAATTGGGTCTGCGCCTGCCGATATTCCCCCTGACCGGCTATAGCCTGACCGCGCCGGTGGACGACAAGCACCGGCCGCCTGGGATCAGTATCACTGACCTCCACCACAAGGTGGTGTATGCGCGCCTGGGGCAACGCCTGCGCGTTGCCGGCATGGTGGACCTGACCGGAAGGCGCCCGCGCGCCGACCAGCGGCGCATCGCCTTGCTCAGCCGGCAGGCACGCGAAACTTTCCCCGACGGCGCGGATTTCGATGCGGCGGCCACCTGGTTTGGCAGCCGGCCGGCAACACCCGACAGCAAACCGTTGATCGGCGCAACGCCCTACACCAACTTGTGGCTGAACACCGGTCACGGCGCGTTGGGCTTTACCCTTGCCTGCGGCAGCGCGGCCCTGCTTGCTGACGCCATCGCGGGGCGCCAGCCGCCGCTGGATKCCTCTGCTTTTGCGCTGGCGCGCTGACTTTCCTCACTGAATCGAGAGTTCATGAAACAGATCATTGATACCGGGTTGCCATCCTCTGCGGCACCTGTCGAGTGGGCCGTGCTGAGCAATGGCATTCTCTTTACCACGCAGATCCCCATCGGCGCGGACGGCATTGTGGTGTCTGGCGGCATCGAGGCGCAGGCGCGCCAGACTCTGGTCAACCTGCGCACGACATTGGAGGCGGCAGGGGGTACGCTGGCCGACCTGACCCAGGTCCTGGTCTATGTCACGGACCGCTCGCACCTGGCCAGCTTCAACGCTGTCTATGCCGAGTTCGTGCCGCCTCCGTATCCGAACCGCGCGGCGTTCGTGACGGTGGGTTTCGGCCGGCCGGAGATGCTGGTCGAAATCGTGGCCTACGCCGCTCTTAGCTGACGTGGCACGCGTGCAGACTATCCCCCAAACGTTCATCCGCATGCGCATCGCGCGTCGCGGGTCGGCTTCCCGGAATTGAACCATGCCCTCTTGCGACTTGTTGTTCCTGAACGGTCAACTGATTGATGGCACCGGCGCCCCCCGGCGATCCGGCGCGCTGGCGGTGACCGGCGACCGCATTGCCGCCGTAGGCGACTGCGCTGGGTGGGACGCCGTCCGTACCATCGACGCTGCTGGCCGCGTGCTGGCGCCGGGCTTTATCGACGTACATACGCACGACGACAGCGCCTTGCTAAAGACGCCGTCGATGCCGGCCAAGACCAGCCAGGGCGTAACCACCGTGATTGCCGGCAATTGCGGGATCAGCATCGCGCCGCTGGTGCCGCGCAATCCCTTGCCCCAGCCGCTGACGCTGCTCGGGGAAATGCCCGACTTTTGCTTTGCCACCGTGGCGCAATACCGAAGCGCGCTTGAGGCCGCGCCGCCTAGCGTCAATGTCGGCCTGTTGGTGGGGCACAGCACGTTGCGCGCGGGGGCCATGCAGGACACCACCCGCGCCGCGAGCGCCGGCGAGATCGAGGCGATGAGCGCGGCCCTGGCGCAGGCCCTGCAGGACGGAGGCCTCGGCCTGAGCACGGGGCTGAGCTATCCCGCCAGCCGCGCGGCGCCCACGGAAGAGGTGGTCGCGCTGGCGCGGGTGACGGCGAGCCATCCCGGTGCCATCTACACCACGCATATGCGCAGCGAACGTGACCAGGTGATCGAAGCCGTGCGCGAGACGCTGGAGATTGGCCGCGAGGCGGCCATCCCCGTCGTGATCTCCCACCACAAATGCATCGGCCGCAGTAATTTCGGCAAGACCACGGTGACGCTCGAACTGATCGACCGGGCGCTTGCCACACAGGACGTCGCCCTCGATGTCTATCCCTATACCGCAAGTTCCACCGTTCTGTTGCCAGAGTTCGTTGGTGAAGCTGAGCGCATCATCGTCACCAGCTCGCAGCCGCATCCCGAGCAGGCCCGCCGCGACCTGCACGAGATCGCCGCCGAATGGGGGGTGTCGCAGGAAGAAGCGGCGGCGCGGTTGGGACCCGCCACCGCTATCTACTTCCAGATGGACGAGGCCGACCTGCGCCGCGTGCTGGCGCATCCGCGCACCATGATCGGCTCGGACGGCATCCCCGGACCCTATCCGCACCCGCGCTTGTGGGGCAGCTTCCCGCGCGTGCTCGGCCACTACGCGCGCGAACTCGGACTGCTGACGCTGGAGGACGCGGTCCGCCGCATGACCTCGCTGCCCGCCGCGGTCTTCGGGCTGCCCGGGCGTGGCGTGCTACGCGAAGGATATGCGGCGGACCTGGTGCTGTTCGATCCCGGCAGCGTGATCGACCGTGCTGACTATACCCAGCCGTGCGAGCTGTCAGCGGGGATCGAGCAAGTCTATGTGAACGGCTGTGAGGTCTGGGGGAGCGAAGGCGCAACCGGCGCCGCCGCCGGCCAATTCCTTACCCGCTGAACTCTGGGCGCGCAGATAAGCCTTGACTACCCGAGGAGGCCAAACAATGAAGAAATCCTTGCCCCTGTGGCAGCGCCTGGTATGGCGTGGTGGCGCCGGCACAACTGCCCGCCGACGTGCGCACCAGGCTGTCGGATGCCTCTATCGCCGCGCTCAAGGATTCAGGTACCCGGCAACGGCTGGTCGATGCTGGCGCCTATCCGGTCGGGAACGGCCCGGAGGCTTTCGCGCGCCAGATCGGCGGGGAATATGAGCGCTGGGGCGCGGTGATCCGCAAGGCCGGGATCACACCGCAATAAGTGCAAGAAGGCCGGACGCGGGGAGCGTAACGGCTGAACAAGAGATTTGAAAGAACGGAGACGACATGACCTTATTGACACAGAAGGCAGCTGCCTCGCGGCCGCCCGCTGCTGGCGCGCTGCAACCAGGCCGGCGCAATGCCGCCATCGCGGTATTCTTGCTTGGACTGGCGATTGCGCTGTACACCCACTCCACCATGGCAGGTCAAACCAGCCTGTGGGGACTGACGCCGGTACTGGTATTTGCTGTCATTGCACTTTTGGGGGTGGATATCGTGCTATCCACCATCGCCGCGATCGTGCTCGGCGCCATCATGACGGGCACCACGCCCATCGGCATGGGCAAGCTGCTGGCGGACTCGCTAGGTTCCTTTATCGCGGTGGTTGGTCTGATCATCGTGCTGGGTGCAGGCGTAGGCGAGGTCGCCTCCCGCACCGGGGCCGCAGAGCAGATGGTGCGCGCCATCGTGCGCCGCATCGGGCTGTCCAACCAGGTGCGCGTGCGCCTTGGCATCATGGTGACCTCGACGCTGATCTGCGGCGCGCTGGGCACGCTGGCTGGCGGCAATGCCATCATCGCTGCCGTGGTGATCCCGATTGCGGCCGCCGTACGCCTGTCGCCTCCCGCGGTAGCCGCTCTGTTCCAGACCGCCGGGTCGGCCGGGCTGGTGCTGGGGCCCTTCACACCCAACGTGGTCACGGTGACCGGGCTGACTGGCCTGAGCTACCCGGAGTACCTGCTGGTGGCCGGCATCCCGATGGCCGCCGCGACGTTGCTGAGCGGCTGGTTCATGTCGGGTCGTATCCAGAAGATGACCGAAGCCAGTCACCAGTATGAAGAGGCGGGCGCGGGCGGCATGGCTGCCATCGACCTCAACGCCAAGCCGTCGCGCCAGGCCGTGCGCGCGGCGTGGGCCTTCTGTCTGACCATCGTCGCAATGGCGGTGGCCGGGGTGTTGGCCAAGGCGGGCTACGCGTTCGCCATCATCGTCATGGTCTCGCTTGCCGCAACCACCGGGCTGGCCGGAGGCATGAGCCCGCGCGCCATCCTGCAGGCCATGTACGCGGGCGCCGGCAAGCTGATCTGGATCTTCTTCCTGTTCTGGCTATTCAATCCGGTGCTGGTGCTGGTCGACAAGCTCAACGCTTACCACGCATTGTTGGACCTGGCGAGCCCGCACCTGGCCGGCATCGGCGGCGCCATGCTGTGCGTGATCGTGTTGTGGTTCAACGTGATCGGGCATATCCCTGGCGCGGCGGTGGCGCAGATGACGTTCACGGCCAAGATCTTCGGTCCGCTGCTGGCGGCCGCCGGGGTCGGCCCGGCGGCCACCACCGCGGTGATCCTGGGCAGCTCGCAGATCGACTGGTTCGGGCCGTTCCCCACCTCCGACATGTTCGGCCAGATGGGGCTGGCGCGCTCGACCCAGCTCAAATACATGCTCTACAACGGCTGGGCCGTGATCGTGGTGAACCTGTGCTTGTTCTCCTCCCTGTTCTTCTTCCTGGTTTAAGGAGAGAGATCATGTTCCCGCTAGGATCGCATCCGCTGGACGCGCACGCATTGCGCCAGCATGTCGAAGCCGGCCTGGCGCCGCTGCTCGCGGCGACACCGGCACGCGTTTCGATCAGTCTGCGGGGCCTTGACGGCAGCGTAGTGCTGGAGCGCGACGCCGCCCGCGTGCGGCCGTCCGCCAGCATCATCAAGCTCCCCATCCTGCTGGCCCTGCTGGAGCGGGTGGCGGGTGGCAGCTACCGACTCGACGAGCAACTTCCCCTGGAGGCGGGCGCGCGCGCGGGCGGCACCGGCATTCTCCATCAGTTGCCCAGCGTGGCCAGCCTGTCGCTGGCGGAACTGGCGCGGCTGATGATCGTGCTCAGCGACAACGTGGCCACCAACGCCCTAATCGGCTTGCTCGGCTGCGCAGAGGTTACGCAGTGGTGCCGGCGTGCCGGCCTCGCGGGAAGCTGTTTGCAGCGGCGCATGATGGACGCCGGGGCGAGGAAGGCTGGTCTGGACAATTTCACCTGTGCGGGCGATGCCGCGGCGGCGCTCGGCTGGCTGTTGCGCGAGGCCTCGTTGCCGGCGGCACTGCGGACCTTCGCGCTTTCCTTGCTGGCCGACCAGCGCGATCGCGCCCACTTCGGCGCCGCACTGCCGGGGCAAGCGCATCTCGCCAACAAAACCGGCCAGTTGCCGGGCCTGCGCCATGACGCCGGCATCCTCACCGTGGGCGATTGCAGCGCGGTGCTGGCTGTGCTGGCCGATGGATTCACCGATCCCCGTACCGCGCACACGCTCGATGGCGGAGATGGCGCCGAACTGCTGGCGCGTATAGCGCGGGTGGTGGCGCAAGGGTTGCTCGCGCAGGCAGGCGAGCCGCAGGCAACGGAATAAGGAGCAGTCATGCCAATCAGAGTGGCAGCGATTCAACTCGACAGCCAGCAAGACCGCGACGCGAACCTGGCGGCGCTGGAGCGCTGGATATTGGCCGCGGCCGGCGACGGCGCCAAGCTGATCGTCACGCCGGAATACAGCGATGTGCGCGGCGACGCGCAAACGCTGCGAGTGGCGGCCAGCCCGATACCCGGCGAGGTCACCGGGCACATCGCGGCGCTGGCGCAGCGCACCGGCTGCTGGATTCACCTTGGCTCGATGCACGAGCGGCTGGCGGACCAGTCCCGGCTCGGCAACAGCGGCATTACCTTTGCGCCGGACGGCACCATTGCCGCGCGCTACCGCAAGGTCCACCTGTATGACGCGGTGGTCGGCGGTGTCTCCTATCGGGAGTCTGCCGACTTCGCGCCCGGCGAACACTTGCAGACCGTCGAGGCGGCGGGGCTGACGCTTGGCCTCAGCATATGTTACGACTTGCGCTTCGGGGAGCTGTATCGCACGCTGCGCGGGCGTGGCGCCAATGTCCTAGTGGTGCCTGCCGCCTTCAATCTGCATACCGGGCGGGATCACTGGGAGACTCTACTGTGCGCACGCGCCATTGAAAACCAGTGCTATGTGGTGGCCGCCGCGCAGATCGGCGGCGCCGGGCCGGGATTGCCGTGTCTCGGGCGCAGCATGATTGTCGATCCCTGGGGCACCGTGTTGGCCTGCATGCCGGACCGCACCGGTTATATCCTGGCCGATATCGATCCCGAGCGGGTAACGGCCCTGCGCGCCGGGTTGCCGGCATGGGAGCATCGCCGCACCGACCTCTTTTTCCGCGACGGGGGCGGCGCGACGGCGGACTGAGCCGCGCGCAGCGCTGTGTGCCTCGCACGGCTGTGCGGCCTGCTGTGCGCGGCTCGACGCGCCTGGAGATGCGCATTGCTGCGGGAACTTTCGCCGCGTGCTGAGCGGCCCGTTCACGCCACCGACTTCGATTCGTTGACCTTCCTTGTAGAACACTACTGGCGCAGTCCTCGTCTCTCCGCGGGTCATTTCGCGCTCGAAGCCGCCCGCGCGCGGGTGCAGCTTGTCTCAACTCACTCGTGGCTGACACGCAACGTGAGTGGGCGCTCGGAAGAAGGCCGCGAGGCTGTTGCGGCGCCGAACGAGAAATAGCGCTTCATCTTGCTGATGCTGCGGCAGCCAGCGCGTGGGTTGGAAATTCTGAGCAGCCAAGGCCGGAATCGCGGGGGTATCACCACTCCGATCTAGCCAGCAATGCCGGTAGCGGGTTGGTGGCCGACTTTGTCAACGCTGCTTTCAAATGTCGCAGCGCCAGCGAAGTTGAAATGTCGCATTTCTGGCCTCTTCTGATGGGATCCGACGAACGCCGTGACTGCCTTGCCTCTGCACTACAGGTCCTTGTCAGCCGAAGGCCGGAGCGATCGGTTAGTTTTGCCGCGTTGAACGAGCTGTTGCTTTCGGAGCACGTTGACGCGCCTCTGAGTTCGCAGCGTTCGGCGAAGGGTTCATTGATTTGCAAGCCTTGCGCAATGCCTGCTCAAACTCTTTTTGATCCAGCCGGGGGGGATTTGACTTTTCTCACTCGCTCTCCGCCCCGGAAAAGCCCGCATGGCATAGGAAGAAGAGGGCGCCGCGGTCTGGCGTGACCCTGCGACAAACTGTCATGGCCTTGCGGGGGCGGCATGGCCGGCTCTCGCACATTTGGCATCCTCGCAGGAGCCCTCTCATGCCCTTCCTCGCGCCCTCGTTCGCCCGCCTGCCACCCCTGGACTACCTGCTCGCCGACCAGGTCGAGCCGCGCAAG
>NZ_JBFUCI010000288.1:0-8437 GCF_056405335.1 Variovorax sp. P1_H12_2 | reverse complement strand
ATCCACGGCTCGGTACAGATACTTCCACTGGCCGGCGACCTTGATATAGGTTTCGTCCATTCGCCAACTCGTGCCCACAGGGCGTTTGCGCCGCCGGAACACCGACGCCAGTACGGGCAGGATCTTGATTGCCCGTTGAAAGGAAAACCGCAACGCTCGCGCCGGTCACTAGCAACATGGCCCCGGCCACCTGCAGAGATACTGATCCACCCGAAATCACGGTTAGCATGAGCGTCGAAAAGATTGGCGTGGCATTGGAGAGCACGCCGATGATCCTCGCATCGCCGCGTCGCATTGCAACGCTCCGCGTTCCAGGCGGCGCAGAAGCTCGATCCCGAGTGCGCCATGTGCTTCTGGGGCGAGGCACTGGTGCTGGGCCCGAATATCAATGTCCCGATGATGCCCGAGGCCAATGCGCTGGCGCTGGCCGCGCTGTCCAGGGCGGTGGCCCTCAAGGGACGGGCGAGCGAGTTGGAGCAGATGCTGGTCGGCGCGCTCGAGAAACGCTACGCCGCCGATGCCCCGCCCGAGCGCAGCGCGCTGGATGGCGCCTATGCGGACGCCATGAAGGCCGTGGCGGCGCGATTCCCGACCGACGACACGCTGCAGGTGCTGTCTGCCGAAGCCGCCATGGACACGCAACCCTGGGACTACTGGCAAGCCGGCGGCGCCGAGCCGAAGGGACGCGGCGCCGAGATCGTCGCCACCTGGAGACGGTGCTGAAGCGCAACAACACCCACCCGGGCGCCATCCACCTGTACATCCACGCGGTGGAGGCGTCGACCCAGCCGGACCGCGCGCTGCCCTACGCGAAGCGGCTGGGCGCGCTGGTTTCCGGCGCCGGCCACCTGGTCCACATGCCCGCGCACATCTACTACCGCGTGGGGCTGTACCGCGAGTCGCTGGAGGCCAATCGGCGTGCGATCCAGGTCGACGAGACCTACTTCAGGACGCCGTCGGACCCGCTCTACAAGGCCGCCTACTACCCGCACACATCCATTTCGTTATGGTCTCGGCGCAGATGGGCAGCAACGGCGGCACGGCGATCGATGCGGCCGCGAAGCTCGACGCCTCKGTGCCCGCCGACCTGGTGAAGATGTTCCCCATCCTGCAGCCGATCAAGGCGGCGCACTACACGACACGCGCCCAGTTCAGCGACCCCAACACCATCCTCAGGCTGGCAGCGCCCTCCGACGACGTGGTGCTGGTGTCGACCATGTACCACTATGCGCGCGCCATCGCCTACGCGCAGCGCAAGGACAAGGCCGGGGCGCAGCGCGAGATCGACGCCATCGCCGCGATCGAGCGCACGGTCGACTTCAAGCCCTTCGAGGCCTGGGGGCTGCCGGCCAAGGAGATCGTGCGCACCGCGGGTCTGGTCGCCACCGGCCGGCTGGCCGATGCCGCGGGCGACCTCGAGGGTGCCGCCAAGGCCTACACCGAGGCCGTCGCCATCGAAGACGCGCTGGCCTACACCGAGCCGCCCTACTGGTACTACCCGGTGCGGCAATCGCTGGGTTCGGTCCGGCTGCGCCAGGGCAGGCTCGACGAGGCCGAGCAGGCGTTCAGGGATTCGCTGGCCCGGGTCCGGAACAACGGCTGGGCGCTGGCCGGCCTGGCCGAGGTCGAGCGCCGCAAGGGCGACGCCAACGCCGAGCGCGTGGCCCGGGAGGCCTATCGCCGCGCCTGGTTCGGCCCCAAGGACGGGCCCGATCTGGCGCGGCTCTGACCTGGGAGCTCAGAGCACGCGAAACCCGTGCGTGCCGTCGACGCCCAGCTGCGCCACCAGGCCGAACTCCCAGTCCAGATAGGCCTGCATCGCCGCGGCGGGCGCGTCGGTGCCTTCGTAGGGGCGGCGGTAGCGATCGGTGGCCGGTGTCGCGGCGCGCGGCAGGCCGCTCTCGGCCGGCAGTCCGGCCGCGAACCAGGCGGCATTGCCGCCCGCCAGCACGGCCACCTCGGCAGCGCTGCCGCGGACCGCGAGCGCGGCCCGCAGATCGGCGGCGGCGAAGCGCGCCAGCAGGCTGCTGCCGCAGGTCAGCACGTAGCGGCGCGCGGGCGGGATCGCGTCCAGGGCCTGCGCGAGCTGGGCGCGGATCGCGAACCAGGCGCCCGGGATATGGCGCTTCGCGTGCTGGAGGCTGGCCGTGACATCGATCACCCCGATATCGCCTGGCGCGGCCTGCAGTGCCTGCGCCAGCTCGGCCGGCGAGACCTCCGCCACCGGCGGTGCGGCCGGATGCCCGGCCGGCGCAGTGCCGATGGCGCTGCGTGCCGCCTCGGGCTGCGGCTGCGTGACGTAGACCTCCCATCCCATCTGCGCCAGCCACGAGGCCGTCATCGGCGCCCGCACGCCGTCGTCGTCGGCCAGCACGATGCGCGCCCCGCGCACCGGCACGTGATGGTCGGTCTCCTGCACCAGCTGGCCCCCGGGCGCGCTGGCGAAGTCCGGCAGATGGCCGGCCTCGTATTCCTGCGGCGTGCGCACGTCGAAGCGGTAGACGCTGCGGTCCGGCGCATCGAGCGTGGGCAGGGCGTCGAGGCCGATCCAGCGCACGCCCGCGCGGCGGGCCACGTCCTGCGCACCGGCCTGGGCGAGGGCGCGATTCGCCGCGCCCGGTGCGGGTGCCTGGCGCGCGGCCTCGTGATCCAGCACCTGCCCGGCGAGCTTCCAGCCGATGGTGCCGTTGCGCAGGGCCGCGACCGGATTGGGGATGCCGGCGTTGACCAGCGACTGCGTGCCGATGATGCTGCGCGTGCGACCCGCGCAGTTGACGATCACCCGCGTGGCCGGGTCGGGCGCCAGCTCGCGCACCCGCAACACCAGTTCGGCGCCGGGCACGCTGGTCGCGGTCGGAATGCTCATGGTCCGGTATTCGTCGAAGCGCCGCGCGTCGAGCATCACGACGTCGGCGCGCGCATCGATCAGCGCCTTGACCTCCTGCGCCGAGAGGGAGGGCGTGTGCCGCTCGTGCTCGACCAGTTCCCCGAAGGCCTTGCTCGGCACATTGACGTCGCGGAACAGCTCGCCGCCCGCGCGACGCCAGCCGTCGAGACCGCCTTCGAGCAGATGAACGCGGCTGTAGCCCAGCGCGGCGAGCCGGCTGGCGGCCAGCGGTGCGAGGTCGGCACCCGCGTGCTCTCCGTAGAGCACGAGGAGGGTGTCGCGGCGCGGAATGCGCCGCCAGGCGTCGAGCTCGATCCTCGACAGCGGCAGGTTCGCCGCCCACAGCGGATGGGCCTGCGCGAAGGGGTCTTCCTCGCGCACGTCGAGCAGTGCGATCTCGTGATGTGCCAGGAGCTGCGCCCGCACGTCGGCGAAGGACAGGGTGGGGAATCCAGTGGCTTGGGCGATGGCGGCGGTCATGTTCTGCGGAGATCGGGAAGCTGCGTGTTGGCGTAGCCCGAGACGAAGGGCTTGCGCCCGCCGGCGGCGGGATAAGTATGGCGCTGCACGGCGCCGATGTCGGCGCCATAGACATGGATGCTGATCGACACCCGGTCGTCGAAGGCGTTGTGCACGCGGTGCACGTCGCCCACCGTGGGCGACACCGCCTCGACATCGCCGGGGTCGAGCCGCAGCGGCGGCCCGTCGGCCGCCATCCGGCCGTCTTGCTCGCGATAGGGCTGGCTGTACTCGGCGCCGCGCAGCATGCCGATGAGGCCCCACACCGTGTGGTCATGCACCGGCGTGGCCTGTCCGGGCCCCCAGACGAAGCTCACGACCGAGAAGCGCCCGGCCGCGTCGGCATGCAGCAGGTACTGCTGGTAGCGCGCGGGATCGGGCTGCGCGAAGGCTTCCGGCAGCCAGTCGTCGCGCGACACCAGCCGGCGCAGCAGGCGGCCGCCCGCTTCGAGGATGTCGGCTTCGCCCGGGCGCCGATCGAGCAGGCGGGCGAAGTCGGCCACGAAATCGTGCAGCGGCGCCGCGCTCATCGCGCGGCCGCGGCGCCCAGGGCGCGCTTGCCCGCGGCCACCAGGATGGCGTCGTTCTGCGGCGTGTGGATGCGGCTGCACAGCACGTCGCGGTAGTGCCGCTCGAGCGGGTTGTGACGTGTCAGGCCGTGGTTGCCGCTCGATTGCAGCGTGAGCTCGACCGCGCGGATCGCCTGGGTCGTGACCGTGTACTTCAACAGGCCGCTGTCGGCTGCCGAAGGCGCGTGGCCGGCGTCGACTTCGGCGGCCGCCTGGTCGAGCAGCACGCGGTTGGTGCGCAGCAGGGCCTCGATCTCGCCGACCGTTTCCTGCATCCGCGGCAGGCTGGCCAGCGGCGCGCCCAGGCCGCTGGGGGCCCGGTGGTTGAGAAAGCCGAGCAGCCAGTCGCGCGCGGCCCGCGCCACCGCGTCGTACAGCGTGCCCAGCAGCACCACCATCCAGGCCTGCTGCGTCGCATGGGCATCGACGTCGGTCTGGCTGCCGGCGTCGGGTGCCCATTCGGCCGGCGGCCGCAGGTCGACCGCATGGTCGAGCGGGATGGCGACCTCCTCGAAGATCACCTCGTGGCTGCCCGATGCGCGCAGGCCCAGGTGGTCCCAGCTCGCGACCACGCGAACGCCCGGCGCGTCGCGCGGCACCAGGAAGACGCCGACGCGCGGCGACGGCTCGTCCGTGCRGCCCCACACCGACAGCCAGCGCAGTCCCTCGATGCCGGTGGTGTAGAGCTTGTGGCCGCTCAGCTGCCATTGATCGCCGTCGCGGCGCGCGGTCGTGGCGGGCAGGCCGCCGCGTGCGGGCGACCCCAGCGCGGGCTCCACGCGCAAGGCGTTGATCAATGCGCCATCGCGCACGGCGTCGCGCAGCACGCGTTCGCGCAGCCGGGCGGGCCAGCGGCTGTCGCTGCGGCTGATCGCGTGATGCTGCAGCCATGTCATCGTCAGGATCAGGGCGGTCGCGGGCTCGCCGTACGCGACCGCGGCGAGCACCCGGCGCGCCGCTTCGAGCGAGGCGCCGCCGCCGCCGTGCACACGCGGCGCGACCAGTGCGATCAGCCCCTGCGCATGCAGTGCGGCGAAGTTGTCGCGCGGGAAGCTGCCGCCGCGGTCGTGGTCGGCCGCCGTTTCGGCGAAGCGGGCGGACAGGCGCGCGAGCAGTGCGGCGTCCTCGTGGGGAGGCACCGGCAGGCGGCGCAGGGCTTGGGAACTCATGGCTTCGCACCTTAGCGCCCGCGGCGCGCCGGGCCAACGACGCAGGCCGCATATCCAAACTCGGAATCATGCGTTCGCTTTCGCACTTCGACGCCTTACGGTCTGGGTCCATGACATTGCCACCCCACCCCACCTCCGCCGCATGGTCGCGCCGCCGCTGGCTGCAGTCGGCGGGCGCCGCCAGCGCCCTCGGCGCCGCGAGCACGCTGGTCCGCGCGGCGACCCCGGACCTCTCGGGGCTCACGCTGCGCATCGGCACCTACAAGGGCCTCTGGCGCCCGCTGATCGAGGCCTCGGGCCAGGGCCGCACGCCCTACAGGATCGACTGGCGCGAGCTCAACAACGGCGTGCTGCACATCGAGGCCATCCAGGGCGACGCGCTGGACCTGGGCTCGGGCAGCGAGATCCCCGCCATCTTCGCTGCCCGGCAGAAGGCCAGGGTGCGCTTCATCGCCGTGATCCACGAGGACCTGAACAACCAGGCGACGCTGGCGCGCAAGGACGCGCCGATCAGGACCATCGCCGACTTCAAGGGCAAGCGCGTGGGCTATGTGCGGGCCACCACCGCCCACTACTACCTGAGCCAGCAGCTCGCGGAGGCGGGGCTGTCTTTCAGCGACATCCAGCCCGTCAACCTGAGCCCGGCCGACGGGCTCTCGGCCTTCGCCCGTGGCGACCTCGATGCCTGGGCCATCTACGGCTACAACGGCCAGCTTGCGCGCACCCAGCATGGGGCCCGGGTCATCAAGACCGGCAAGGGCTATCTCTCGGGCAACTTCCCGGTCTATGCCAATCCGCGCGCGGTGGACGACCCGTTGCGCCATGCCGCGATCACCGACTTCCTGCTGCGGCTGCAGCGCGCCTACGCCTGGGCCAACGACAACTACCTCGACTACGCGAAGGCGCAGTCGGCCGAGACCCGGGTGCCGGTGGGCGACATCATCGAGCTCTTCAATGGCCGCAGCAACGACTACGGACTGGGCCCGGTGACCCACGCCGCGGTACGCAGCCACCAGCAAGTGGCCGACACCTTCCAGAAGCTCGGCGTGCTCGACGGCCCCGCCGACGTGGCGCCGCTGTGGGACCGCAGCTTCGACGCCGCGCTGTCGCGCGCCAATCCGGCATGAATGGCCCCCACGCTCCCCACTGCGTGTGGTTCGCTGCCCCCCGAGGGGGCATCAGCAGGCCGCCCGTACGCGCGAAGCGCGGACTTCGCCGCGCGGGCGGCCCGGCGCCGGCCTGAACCGCTCTTTCACTCCCACTTCATCCAAGGACGCAACACCATGAGCAACATCGAATTCATCGGCATGATCCAGGCCCAGAAGGTCTCTGAAATCCATCCCGCACGCGGCCCTGCCATCGACCGCGACTACGTGCGCGCCTTCGCCCAGGCGCACGAGCAGGCCGGCTTCGACCGGGTCCTGGTGCCGCACCATTCCACCAGCCCGGATGCGACCCTGACCGTGGCCTACGCCGCCTCGGTGACCGATCGCATCCACTTCATGCTGGCGCATCGCCCCGGCTTCGTGAGTCCGACGCTGGCCGCGCGCCAGTTCGCCTCGCTCGACCAGTTCAGCGGCGGCCGGCTCGGCGTCCACTACATCTCGGGCGGCTCCGACGACGAGCAGAAGCGCGACGGCGACTGGCTCGACCACGACCAGCGCTATGCGCGCACCGACGAATACCTCGAGGTGCTGCGCAAGGTCTGGACGGCCGACCAGCCCTTCGACCACGAAGGCGCGCACTACCGCTTCAAGGACGCCTTCTCCGAAGTCAAGCCGGTGCAGACGCGCAACGGCAGGCCGCATGTGCCGGTGTATTTCGGCGGCGCTTCGGAGGCCGCGATCCCGGTGGCCGGCAAGCATGCGGACGTGTACGCGCTGTGGGGCGAGTCGCTGGACCAGGCGCGCGAACTCACCGGCCGGGTGCGCGCCGAGGCCGCCAGGCACGGGCGCCAGGTGCGCTTCTCGGTCTCGTTCCGTCCCATCCTGGCCGAGACCGAAGCCAAGGCCTGGGAGCGCGCCGACAGCATCCTGGCCGAGACCCGCCGCCTGCGCGTGGTGCAGGGCTTCGGTCGCGGCGGCCCGCTGCAGAGCGAAGGCGCCAGGCGCCTGCTGGCCGCCGCGGAGCAGGGGACGCGGCTCGACAAGCGGCTGTGGACCGCTGTCGCACAGGAGATCGGCGGCCGCTCGAACAGCACGGCGCTGGTCGGCACCCCGGAGCAGGTGGCCGATGCGCTGCTCGACTACCACGCGCTCGGCGTGACCACCTTCCTGATCCGCGGATTCGATCCGCTCGAGGACGCGATCGACTACGGCCGCGAACTGATCCCGCGCACCCGCGAGCTGGTGGCGCAGCGCGTCGCCGCGCAGCGCGAGGCCGCTTGACCTCGCCGTGCATCCACGTGCCCGAAGGAACCGCATGAGCGCCGTACTGGACATCGACCGCAGCGGGGAGCGCCCGGGCAGCCGGCTGGCCCTGAACCCGAACCCGCAGCGCAAGCACTGGTTCGATCCGCCCGCGCCGCGCGCCGGGGTGGAAGCCGAGCGCCGCCACCGGCAGGAGCGGCTGGCGGGCGCCTTCCGCCTGTTCGCCCGCTTCGGTTTCGCACAGGGCCTGGCGGGCCACATCACGGCGCGCGACCCCGAGCTGACGGACCACTTCTGGGTCAATCCGCTGGGCGTGCATTTCTCGCGCATCAAGGTGTCGGACCTGCTGCTGGTCAACGCCGCGGGCGAGACCGTGGTCGGCGAGCGCCCGCTGAACAAGGCGGCCTTCGCGATCCATGCCGCGATCCACGAACACAACCCGCAGATCATCGCGGCCGCGCACACGCATTCGACCTTCGGCAAGGCATGGTCGACCCTGGGCCGCAAGCTCGACACGCTGACGCAGGACGCCTGCGTGTTCCACGACGACCACGCGCTCTTCGACGACTTCACGGGCATGGTGGTCGACGAGAGCGAGGGGCTGCGCATCGCCAGGGCGCTGGGCGGGCGCAAGGGCGCGATCCTCAAGAACCACGGCATCCTGAGCGCCGGCCCGAGCGTGGAAGCCGCTGCCTGGTGGTACATCGCGCTCGACAACGCCTGCCACACGCAACTGCTGGCCGAGGCGGCCGGCAGCACGCCGCAGCCGATCGACGATGCGGTGGCGCGCCACACCCACCAGCAGATCGGCGGCCCCGAGGGCGCGCTGCATGCGTTCGAGAGCCTCTACGAAGGACTGGTCGAGGCCGAGCCCGAACTGCTTGACTGAACCGGAACCACAACATGAACAACCCTTCCTTCTCC
>NZ_JBFUCI010000287.1:0-8485 GCF_056405335.1 Variovorax sp. P1_H12_2 | reverse complement strand
TCCTTCTTCCGCTCGGCGCGGGCGGCCGCCTTGTCGTCGGCGCCCACGGCCTGCGCCTGTGCGCTCAGGGCCAGCATCTGGCCGATGGCCATCGCAACTGTCAAAACAAGCATCTTCATTTCACCACTCCTCGGGGGATCGCCGCCCCAACATGGCCTGCCTTCGGCTCTGGCGGATCCTATGCACCAAGCATGCGCTTTTCTAGCACACGCTGTTGATGTGCTCCAGCAGCTTACCTGGCGTCATGGGGCGCGTCGGAGCGGGGCATGTGAACAACGCGGCGCTGACGCCCAACCAGCCGGCTGACGACGCGCTGCCCTTGAATGCAATGGCGATCGCCATGGGCCTGCACGTGCGCGTGGGCATCGAAGACAACCTCTGGGGCCGCAAGGGTGAACGCATGACCTTCGTGCAGCAGGTCGAGCAGATGGTGCGGCTCTCGCGCGAAATGCATCGCKAAGTGGCTCCCGGCAAGAGCGGTGTCGGTGCCGGCACACATGTCCAGCCGTTCGGCCGCAAGCCACACTACGTGGCTCGGACGCCTGGAGTCATCACAACCGTCTCGAAGCGCGGCGTTCCACCGATATCAATTCAATGTCGAACCCTGAACTAGTTGACGGAACGCCACATTCCGCTTGCCGGTGAGTGACGACTCCGATAGACCCGCGCACAATGGTTCGAGAGCCGTCCGGCCCCCAGATTGCCGGGCTTGTCCGAAGGAGGGTTCGGCCATGCAATGTGCATCTGCACGAGTTCCTGGAACAGGCACTTCAGCCCGGCGGCCGGCCGGCGGGCCGGGAGCGCACATCGCCCGGGCCTGCACGCAATGGGCGGCCGTTGCTGCCCTCTGTGTAGGCAGTTGCGGCGCCTTCGCGCAATGCAGCCCAACACCCGCCGGCGCCACGACCCTCTGCAATCCCAACGCCAGCGTCGCGGCCCTCGCACGGCCACAAACCGGCGCCTACCTGGGCATTCAGCGCATGACGAGCTTCGCCTTCGTGCAAAGCCTACAGCATCGGTGGGGAGACCCGCTGCAACTCAGCCCAGGCAACGCCTGGATCCGCGCCGGTAGCCAAGGGATGAGTTCGACCAGTGCCAGCGGCCGGTTCGACGCCGACAGCAAGGGCTGGGTCCTGCAGGGCGGCGGGGACGTGGCGAAATGGTCGCTTTTCGGCAGCGGGGACCGTCTGCACCTTGGCGCCATGGCCGGCTATGCCAGCGGAAGCACGGATTCCAACGCCCTCGGCAATCCGATCCAGGCTCGTGGCGAATTTTCCGGCGGTGGGTTTGGCGTGTACGGCACCTGGTACCAGAACGACCAGGCCCGGCTCGGCTGGTATGCGGACGTGTGGGGCCAGTACGCCCGGTTCACCAACACGGTGGATACCGGCCTTCCCTTCGATCGCACGGGCTACGACTCGCAAATCAGCATGTTCTCTGCCGAAGCCGGCTATTCCATGCCGCTGGGAGAGTCCGGCAACTGGGTGCTCGAGCCACAGGGCCAGATCATCTATCTGCACAACCATTCGTACATCGCCCTGGAACCGAATGGCCTCGCCGTCAAGGGCTCCCATCGCAGCGCGTACACGTCGAGGCTGGGACTGCGTGTGCGCAGCACCTCCGCCCCCGATTGGGGTTGGGGCGTCCCTGGTGGTACGACAACACCGGCGAAGAGTTCGTGATCAACCAGTTTTCGGTGCGCGACATGTACCCGAGCAGTCGCTATGAGGTGAAGGCCGGTGTCAATGTCGATTTCAAGCAGGGCTGGGCAGGCTGGGGCGACGTTGGATGGCAATGGGGCAATCAGTCCTACCAGGCGTGGACAGTACGCGGGGGCATGAAATACGGGTGGTGAGTGGGCTCGTCTCAGGATTGCTCGCGCCTGGTGGGCGTGCCCCCGAGCAAGTTCCTGTCGGTTCGCGACAGCGAGCTGAGCCGGTAGGCAAGGTCCCGCTGCGGCCCTAACGCAGCGCTTCCACCAGATCCAGCACCATCCGGTCCGGCCCGAAGGTCTCGATCCCCTGCCCCAGCAGCTTCTCCACCGCCTGCGCGATGCCATGGCTCGACGACGACTGCTCGGCCATGTCGTTGTAGTAGCCGAGGTCCTTCTTCGCATTGGCCATCGAGAACTTCAGCGAGGCGGTGTCGCCGGTCAGCAGCTTGGGCTTGACCCGCTCCAGCGCCACGCCGTTGCCACCGCCCTTGGCCAGCACGTCGACGAACACCTCGGGCGCGACGCCGGCGTGCTGCGCGCACGCGGCCGCCTCGCACAGCAGCGCCACGGTGCCGAGCGACACGAAGTTGTGCAGCAGCTTCATCGCGTGGCCGGCGCCGATGCCGCCCACATGCGTGATGTTCTCCGCGAAGCAGCGCAGCAGCGGAAGGCAGGAGGCCAGCACCTCGGCATCGCCGCCCACCAGCAGGTTGAGCCGGCCTTCGGCGGCTTCCTTCGCGGTCCGGGTCATCGGCGCATCGAGGAACTTGCCGCTCTTGGCCTGCACCGCCTGCGCGACCTTGGCGGTGGATGCGGGCACCGCGGTCGAGCAGTCGATCACCACCGTGCCCGGGCGCAGTCCCGCGAGCGCGCCCTGGTCGCCGAGCATCACGGCCTCGACCTGCGGCGTGCCGGTGACGCAGAGGATCAGGACGTCGACCTGCGCCGCCAGCGCCGTCACGTCCGACACCGCACGGGCACCGGCCGCGAGCAGCGCGTCCACCGGCTGGTTGCCGGGATGGTCGAGGATGGTGAGCTGGTGGCCGTGCTTGACGATGTTCTGGGCGATGCCGCTGCCCATCAGGCCCACGCCGACCAGGCCGACGCGCCGGGGCTGTGCTTGTTCGTTCGAGTTCATAGGTGCTTCATCCATGTTTGATGGCGATTGTCTTCAGGGTCGTGAAGCCTAGCAGGGCCTCGAAACCCTTCTCGCGGCCGAAGCCACTCGCCTTCACGCCGCCGAAGGGCAGCTCCACGCCGCCCGCCGCACCGTAATTGTTGATGAAGACCTGGCCGCAGTGCAGCTTGTGCGCCATGCGCAGCTGCCGGGCGCCGTCGCGGGTCCAGACGCCCGCCACCAGGCCGAAGTCGGTGCCGTTGGCCAGCCGCAGCGCCTCGGCCTCGTCGGCGAAGGGCATCACGGCCAGCACGGGGCCGAACACCTCGCGCTGCGCCAGCTCGCTGTCCGCCGGAACGTCGCGGAACAGCACGGCCTCCTGGTAGTAGCCGCTGGCCGAGGCGTGCGCCACCACCGTGCCCCGGGCGGCCACCTTGAGGCCCTGGGCCTCGGCGGTCGCGACCATGTCGCGCACCTGGCGGAACTGCTTCTCGTTGATCAGCGGCCCCATGTCGAGGTCGTCCGCGGGCGGCCCCGAGCGCACCGCCGAAAAGCGCTCGGCCAGCCGCTGGAGCACCTCCTCGTAGACCGTGCGCTCGACCAGCACGCGGCTGCCGGCCGAACAGGTCTGGCCGGCGTTCTGGATGATGGCGTTGACGAGCACGGGCACCGCCGCGTCGAGGTCGGCATCCGCGAACACGATCTGCGGCGACTTGCCGCCGAGCTCGAGCGTCACCGGGCAATGGCGCTCGGCGGCGGCGAGGCCGACGCTGCGGCCCGTGGCGGTCGAGCCCGTGAACGAGATGTGGTCGATGCCCCGGTGCGCGCACAGCGCGGCGCCGGCCTCCCGGCCGTAGCCGGTGACCACGTTCAGCGCGCCGGCAGGGAAGCCCACCTCGCTGGCGATCTCCGCCAGCCGCAGCAGCGACAGGCTGGCGTCCTCGGCCGGCTTGACCACGCAGGCGTTGCCGGCCGCGAGCGAGGCGCCCACGCTGCGGCCCGCGATCTGCATCGGGTAGTTCCACGGAATGATGTGGCCGGTGACGCCGTGCGGGATGCGCACCGTCATCACGGTGTAGCCGCGCTCGTACGGCAGCGTGTCGCCGTGGAGCTTGTCGCAGGCTCCGGCGTAGTACTCCATGTAGCGCGCGAGCGCCGTGGCGTCGTTGCGCGCCACGCGCAGCGCCTTGCCGGTGTCGCGCGCCTCGAGCTGCGCCAGTTCCTCGTGGTGCTGCAGCACCGCGGCGCCCAGCTTGGCCAGCAGCCTGCCGCGCTCGAGCGCCGTCGCCCCGCCCCAGGGGCCGTCGAAGTTCTCGCCCATCGCGCGGCGCGCCGAACGCACGGCCGCGTCCACGTCCGCCGCGGTGCCGCGTGCGATCTGGCCGAAGCGCTGGCCGTCGCTGGGATCGATCACGTCGATGGTGTCGGCGCTCTCGCCGGCCGCGCGGCGGCCGTCGATGTAGTGGGTTGCGTTCATGGGGAGTTTCTCAGTTCAAGTCGGGCCAGGGCTTCTGCGCTTCGCGGATCTGCTCGAAGGCGCGGCTGAACTGCAGCACGCCCAGGTCGTCGAAGCGGCGGCCCGCGATCTGCAGGCCGATCGGCAGGCCTTCGGCCGAGTAGCCGCAGTTGATCGATGCCGCGGGCTGCTCCGACATGTTGTAGGGCACCGTGAAGCCGATGTGCTCGAGCGACAGCAGCGGGTCGTTGGTCGGCGAGGCATGCTCCGCGGGCGCGGGCATGTTCGGCGACACCGGCGAGATCACGAAGTCATAGGCCTTGGTGGCGGCGACCGTGGCCGCTCGCGTGGCGATGAACTGGCTGTAGGCGTCGAAGACATGCTCGCCCGAGAAGCCGCTGGCGCTCTCGGCCCAGGCGTCGATGTAGGGCAGGATCTTCGCGCGCTTCTCGGCCGGCAAGGCGCGAATGTCGATCAGCGAGCGCATGCGCCAGAAGTGGTCCATGCCCTGCAGCATCCTGGGTGTCATGAAGGGCTTGATCTCTTCCACCCGCGCGCCGGCCGCCTCGATGCGTTGCGCGGCGCGGCGCACCGCTTCGGCGATCTGCGGGTCGAGCGGCAGGCCGCAGCCTGCGTCCATCTGCAGTGCCACGCGCTTGCCGGCGAGGAACGAGGGGTCGACCTCGAAGGCGGTCCAGTCGATGGCTGCCGGCGGCAGCTCCGAATAGTCGCGGTCGTCGGGCTGCGCGAGCGACTGCATCATCAGCGCCGAGTCGGCAACCGTGCGCGTCATCGGCCCGGCGCAGCGGCCCATGTAGGGCGTGCTCAGCGGAATGCGGCCGGCGCTGGGCTTGAGCGTGAAGATGCCGCACCAGCTGGCCGGCAGGCGCAGCGAGCCGCCGATGTCGGTGCCGACGTGCAGCGGCCCGTAGCCGGCGGCGGCGGCCGCACCGGCGCCCGCGCTGGAGCCGCCGGGCGTGCGCGACAGGTCCCAGGGATTGCGCGAGATCGCATGAAAGGTCGAGAGCCCCGACGACAGCATGCCCAGGTCGGGCATCGTGGTCTTGGCGACGAGCACAGTGCCGTCTTCCTTGAGCCGCGCCGCGGGGGGTGAATCCTGCGTCATCGGCACCAGGTCGTAGGCCGCGGTGCCCAGCGGCATCGGGTCGCCCGCGGTCGCGAGGTTGTCCTTGAGCGTCACGGGCACGCCGTCGAGCGCGCCGCGCGGCGTGCCGGCGCGCCAGCGCGCTTCCGAGGCGCGCGCCTGTTCGAGCGCGCATTCGGGACGGAAGAGCCAGGTGGCGTGCAGCTTCGGCTCCAGCGCCTCGATCCGCGCGTTGACCGCGCGCGTCACCTCGACCGGCGAGAGTTCCTTGCTGCGGTAGGCCGCGCCAAGCTCGGCCACGCTCAGCGCGTACAGGGGCTGGGTCATCGCATCAGCTCCAGGAGATCGCCGCCAGGTCGTTCGCCACGATCGGCATGCTGGGCCACAGGCCCTTGACTTCCTTGCGCGCCACCGTGGGGAACACGGCCTGGAACAGGAAGCCGTTGACGGCGTCGGCCGCCAGCATCTTCTGCGCCTCGCCCAGCAGCGCGTTGCGCTTGCCGTCGTTGGCCTCGCCCTGGATCGACGCATACAGGTCGCGGAACTTCTTCGAGTCGTAGCCCCAGTAGTAGTCGGGCTCGGTGTACTTCACGAGGTCGAAGGGCTCGACGTGCGCGACGATGCTGAGGTCGAAGTCGTGGCCGCCGCCGAAGGTGCCGCTGAGCCACTGGGCCCACTCGACATTCTGGATCTTGACGTTGATGCCGATGGCCGCGAGCTGCGCCGCGATCACCTCGCCGCCCTGCCGCGCATAGGAAGGCGGCGGCAGCGTCATGCGCAGTTCGAGCGGCGTCTTCACGCCGGCCTCGGCCAGCAGCTGCTTGGCCTTGGCGACGTCGAAGGGATTGACCGGGGTGGTGTCGACATAGCCCGGCGCGCCGATCGGGTAGTGGCTGCCGATGGGCTTGCCGAAGCCGTCGGCCGCGCCCTGGATGACCGCGTTGCGGTCCACCGCGGCCAGGATGGCGCGCCGCACGCGCACGTCGTCGAGCGGCTTGCGCTTGTTGTTGATCGCCAGGATCACCTTGCTGCGCGTGCCCACCTCGATCACCTGGAAGCGCGGGCTGCTCTTGAACTGCGGCACGGAGCGGGTGCCGGCGCGCGGGAAGATATCGATGTCGCCGGCCATCAGCGCCGCCGTCTGGGCGGCCGAATCGGACATGAACTTGAAGACGAACTTGTTGACCTTGGCCAGAGCCGGGTTGCGGTAGGCCGGCGACTTGACCAGCGTGCAGGCCGAGCCGCGCTGCCAGCTGTCGAGCCGGTACGGGCCGGTGCCCACGGGCTTGGTCGCATTGGTGTCGGCGCTCTTCGGCTCCACGATGCAGGCGGTGGCCTGGCCCAGCATGAACAGCAGGTCGGGGTTGGGTTGCGTGGTGCTGATGACGACCGTGTCGGCATCGGGCGTCTTGACGCTGATCTCGCTGAAGAAGCGCTTGTCCTTGTTGGTGCTCTTCTCGCCGGCGGCGCGCTCGAAGGCGAACTTGACCGTGGCGGCGTTGAAGGGTTCGCCGTTCTCGAACTTCACGCCCTTCTGCAGCTTGAAGGTGTGGGTCTTGAGGTCGGGCGAGACCGTCCAGCTCTCGGCCAGCATCGGCGTGACCGAGCCGTCGGCGTTGATCTTCGTGAGCGTCTCGAAGACGTTGTAGTGCACGATCTCCGCGATCGCCGAGGCGGCGGCCGTGGTCGGGTCCAGGCCCGGCGGTTCCAGCGGCATGCCGATGGTCAGCATGTTCTTGCCCGTCTGCGCCTGCGCGAGCGGGAGGAAGGCGCCCGGTATCGCCGCGGCCATGGCGGTGCCGATGAGGGTGCGTCGCTTCAACATTCGTGTGTCTCCTGGAAATGAGGGGTTCGACTGCGCGTGGCCTAGGGCGTCTGCAAGACGGCCGACAGCAGCGTGCGGGTGTAGGGGTGCTGCGCTTCGCGGAACAGGTCGCCGGGCCTGCCCTGCTCCACGATCCGGCCCTTGAAGACGACGGCGACGTCGTCGCACAGGTGGTTGACCACCGCAAGGTCGTGGCTGATGAGCAGGTAGCTGATGCCGAACTGCTGCTGCAGGTCCTGCATGAGGTTGAGCACCTGGGCCTGCACCGAGACGTCGAGCGCGCTGACCGGCTCGTCGGCCACGATCAGCTTGGGGCGCGTGATCAGCGCCCGTGCGATCGCGATGCGCTGGCGCTGGCCGCCCGAGAACTCGTGCGGGTACTTGTCCAGGTCGGTGCTGCGCAGGCCGACGGCGGCGAGCGACTCGGCCGCGCGCTCGCGCTGCGCCTTGCGCGGCATTTCGGCCAGTGCTTCCAACGGCTCGGCGACGATGCGTGCCACGGTCTGGCGCGGGTCGAGCGAGCCGTAKGGGTCCTGGAACACCATCTGGAAATCGCGCCGCGCGGTGCGCAGTTCGGTTTTCGACAGGGCATTCAGGTCGCGGCCCTCCAACTGCACGCTGCCGGAGGTGGGCGCGTCGAGCGCCATCACGAGCCGCGCGATGGTCGATTTGCCCGAGCCCGATTCGCCGACGATGCCGAGGCTGCGCCCGGGCTCGACGCTGAAGCTGACGCCGTTGAGCGCCTTGACCAGCGGCGGCGGTGCGAACAGCGTTTCGCGCGGCAGCGCGTAGTGGCGCACGAGGTCGGTCACCTTGAGCAGCGCGGCGCTGTCTGCCGCGCCGGTCCGGGCCGTGGATGGGAGTGTGGGGTTCATGGCAGTCAGGCGTAGGCCGCGGCGCCTTGCGCCGCCACCTCGTCGAGCCGAAGGCAGCGCACGGCATGGCCGCTGGGCTGCACGGTCAGCGGCGGCGGGTTGGCCTGGCAGGCCGCCACGGTGAATCYGCAGCGCCCGGCAAAGGGACAGCCCGGCGGCAGGTCCACCAGTTCGGGCACGCTGCCGCGGATGGTGGCGAGCTTGAGGCCGCGCGGGGCGCCCAGCGCCGGCCGGGCCGCGAACAGGCCGCGGGTGTAGGGGTGGGCGCGCTCGGCGAAGACCGCGGCGGTCGGGCCGCTCTCGACCACGCTGCCGCCGTACATCACGAGCATCTTCGAGACGCTTTCGGCGATCACGCCGAGGTCGTGCGAGATCAGGATCAGCGCCATGCCC
>NZ_JBFUCI010000286.1:0-8491 GCF_056405335.1 Variovorax sp. P1_H12_2 | reverse complement strand
ATCCTGCTGTGCCTGGTGCTGCAGGCAACTTTCACGTTCTGGAGCGTTCGCTACTACTCCCACCAATCGCACCGCGAGGCCATCATCGCAGGGCCCTTCGTCCAGATTCGCTCGCTCCTGGTCGTGATGGTCGTGCTGATCCTGGGCAACTTCCTCCAGATCATGATCTGGGGATTGCTGTTCATGCTGCTGGGCGAGTTCAGCGAGTTGTACGAGGCGGTGTACCACTCTGCAGTGAACTTCAGTTCGCTGGGCTACGGTGATGTGGTGATGACCAAGCCCTGGAAACTGCTGGGCCCGCTCGAGGCAGCGAACGGGGTGTTGATGTTCGGCCTGACCGGTGCCGCGTTGATGGCGATCCTGCAACAGATGATCAAGGCTCAGGCCGAGAAGGGCGGGGCGCAGTAGTGGGCCAACCGATGCAGCGACAGCATGAAGAGCTTCACGATGGATGACGGAAAGCAGGTCGACGGACGCGGCACGCAGCGGCGTGGGGCCGTCCACCTGATGCGCCTGGCGCGGGCGGCGAGTTGCGCCGCCGTGTTGGCCGTCTCGGGCTGCGCGTACTACGGCTATCCCGTTGCGACGTCGGCCCCGGCCAGCTTCGACCGCTCCTTCGGCGCGGCGGCCGGTGCCATGCGCGACCAGGGCCTGGCCATCAGCGTCGAGGACCGCAGCAGCGGCACCATCGTCGGGCGCATCGGTGGGGGCACTGTGACCGCCAGCGTGCGCCAACAGGCGGATGGCAGCGTGCGCGTGCAGTTCGACGCCACCGGTTCGCGCGATCCGGCGCTGATCGATCGCGTTTCGCGTAGCTACGACAGTCGGATGGGGCGCTGACGGTCAATCCGCCCGGCCTTCGGTCGAGGCCCGGCGCGCCAGCACCTGGGCAATCAAACTCAAAGACCGGGCACGATTGATATCCGTCAATCTGGGGAGACCGGCCCGGGTACATGCTGAGCAGCAGTCTCAATCAACCAAGGGGATAGGCTCATGAACATCCTGGTTTCGCTTGCAGCGACGGCGCTGCTGGGCACGCTGCTGCAGCCCGCAATCTCGAAGGACAAACCTGGCCATGAGGTCTCGGCCTCGACGACACCCGGCACGGGAACCATCACGGAAGTCGTCAGGGCCACCGGTGTGGTCGACGCGATCGATCTGCAGAAACGTCATGTCACGATCAAGGATTCTCACGGCAAGCTGGTTGCCCTCGAGGTCGGTCCCGATGCGCGCAATTTCGAGCAGCTCAAGGTCGGTGACAAGGTCAGCGTTCGCTACACGCAAGCGCTGACGCTGACGCTGATGAAGGACGGCAAGGAACTGCGCAGCAGAACCGAGACCAAGAGCGACGACAGGGCGGCGGCAGGCCAACGCCCGGGCGGTGCGATGGGGGAAAAGGTCGAGGTCACTGCCAACGTGGTGGTCGTCAACCGAAAGACCCACATGATCACGCTGCGCGGGACGGAGTACGAGGTTGACCTCATCGTGCGCGATCCCGAGCAGCTCAAGATGATCAAGGTGGGTGATCAGGTCCATGCGGTCTATACCGAGGCGGTAGCGCTGTCGATCGAGCCTGCTGCTGCCAAGAAGTAGCACGCGAGCGCCAGCGCACCGGGCCGGGCTGTCTCGATCGTGCACAGACGGCATCCGATGCGCAGGCCGGTCCCGGGGCGCGGCCCGGTACCGTGATTCCGCGCGACGAGCGCGAGCAGGCCATCTGGGAGATCTGGCGCGAGGTGCTCGGCACACGCGCCTTCGGCGTGCACGAGAGCTTCTTCGAACTCGGCGGCAACTCGTTGCGGATGACGCAGGTGCGCTC
The DNA here is from genome assembly GCF_056405335.1 of Variovorax sp. P1_H12_2. Taxonomy (NCBI): domain Bacteria; kingdom Pseudomonadati; phylum Pseudomonadota; class Betaproteobacteria; order Burkholderiales; family Comamonadaceae; genus Variovorax; species Variovorax sp. P1_H12_2. The sequence continues at coordinate 6,672 of NZ_JBFUCI010000286.1, read as the reverse complement.
TCGCATCCAGGCGCGCTTCGATGTGGTGCTGCCGCTCGCCGAACTGTTCGAGCACGCGAACGTCGCCGCGATGGCAGCGCAGGTGCAACGGCAGGGCGCATCGAGCGGAGGGGCCGTCGCCTCGCACGAGGGTGGCATGGCGCGCGTGGCGCGCGACAAGCCGCTGCCGGCCTCGCTTTCGCAGCGCCGCATGTGGGTGATCCAGAACTTCGACCCGGCATCGACGGCCTATAGCGTGCCGATCGCGCTGCGGCTGCGCGGCACGCTCGACCCGGCCCTGTGCCAACAGGCGCTCGACCTCATGATCGAGCGGCACGAAGGCTTGCGCACGGCTTTCGTGATGGGGCAGGACGAGCCCATGCAATGGATCGTGCCGAGGCTCTCGGTGCCGATCGACTTTGTCGACCTGAGCCATTTGCCAGGCCGCGAGCGCAACGAGCAGGCGCGCGCGCTGCTGGCGCATCGCCTTGCGCAACCCTTCGATATCTCGCAGGCGCCACTGCACCGGCCGACTCTCATCCGGCTTGGCGAGCGCGAGCACGTGCTCTTCTGGCTGCTGCACCACGCCATCACCGACAACTGGGCCGGCGCGCTGCTCATGCGCGAGACGCTGGCGGCATACGGCGCCCTGGCGGCCGGACGCAAGCCGGAATCGACGCCCCGCGCGATCGACTATGCCGACTACGCCGCCTGGCAGCGCCGGCCCGAATCGGTCGAGGCGCGGCGCCCGCATCTGGCGTACTGGCTCGAACGCCTGCGCGGGATGTCTGAACTCGAGCTGCCTACCGATTTCCCGCCTCCGGCCAAGGCCAGCTTCAAGGGCGCGCGCGTCTCGGCCGACCTGCCGCTGCGGCTGCGCGAAGCCATGCGCGAATTCGGTGGCCGCGAGGCCGTCACGCCCTTCGTGATCTACCTGTCGGCCTTCGCGCTGATGCTGTCGCGGCAAGCCCGCAGCGATGACGTCGCCATTGGCGTGCCGATCGCGAACCAGCATCGCGCCGCCGCGGAGCAGTTGGTCGGCACGCTGGTCAACACGCTGGTGATGCGCACCGACCTCGCGGGTGACCCCAGTTTCACGCAGCTCGTGCACCGCGTGCGCCGGAATGCCCTCGAGGCCTATGCGCACCAGGAGGCGCCCTTCGACGAACTCATCGACGCGCTGGGACACGACCGCACGCTGCGTCCCGAGGGCGCGGTGCGCGTGCTCTTCAACGTGCTGAACGCGCCGGTCGGCAAGCCGGAACTGTTCGGCCTGGAGGTCGACGAATTCGATTTCGAGCGCACGACCGCGCAGTTCGACTTGTCGATGCACATCGATACCGAGTTCTCACAGCGCATCCACCTCGAGTACGCGACCGATCTCTACGGCGCGGCGAGTGCTGCGCGCATGCTCGAGAACTACCTGGCGCTGGTCGAGCGGCTGCTCGCGCAGCCCGAGCGCCGCTTGTCGGAGCACGGGATGCTGTCGCCGGCGCAGATGAGCCTCTTGCGCCACGACTGGAATGGCACCGGGACGCCGCGGTCCGCGCAGCAACTGGTGCACCGCTACCTGGCGCTGGGCGCGTCCGAGATCCGAACGCGCGTGGCCGTCATCGACGCCGAAAGTGAAGAAGCGCTCAGCTACGGCGATATTGAAGTCCGTTCCAACATGCTGGCGCGGGTGCTGCGCGCGCGCGGCATTGCGCGCGGCCAGCGCGTCGGCCTGTGCATCGAGCGCAGCCCCGCGATGCTCATCGCGCAGTTGGCGGTGATGAAGGCCGGTGCGGCCTACGTGCCGCTCGACCCGGACTATCCGGTGAGCGGCTGCGCTTCATGGCGGCCGATGCGCAGCTGTCCGCCGTGCTCACGCAACGCAGCGCAATGGCCATCCTCGACGGGCTGGACCTGCCGATGCTGCGGGTGGACGACGAGCACCTGACGGCCGGCAGCCCGGGCGACGCGCTCGAGCCGCGGCCGGCGCTCGATGCCACGCCGGCCGACGAGGCCTACATGATCTACACCTCGGGCTCCACCGGCCAGCCCAAGGGCGTGGGCGTGCCGCACCGCTGCGTGGTCAATTTCCTGGCCGGCATGGCGAAGCTGCCGGGACTGGCGTCGCAAGACTGCGTGCTGGCGATCACCAGCCCGTCCTTCGACCCTTCGGTGCTCGACCTGCTGCTGCCGCTGGTGGTGCGGGCGAAGGTGGTCATCGCCTCGCAGCGGCAAGTGCACATGCCGGCCGCGCTGCGCGCGCTGCTCGAACGGCACGGCGTGACGCTGCTGCAGGCCACGCCTTCGGCGTGGCGCGCGTTGATCGAAAGCGGCTGGAGCGGGGCGCCCGGCTTCCGCGCGCTGGTCGGCGGCGAGTCGCTGCCGCCGAACCTGGCGGAACAGCTGATGGAACGCTGCGCCGAACTCTGGAACATCTATGGCCCTGTCGAGACCACCGTCTGGACCACGGCCTGGAAGGTCGAATCGCCTCGCGCCGGCATCGCCATCGGGCGGCCGATCGACAACACCACGGTCTGGGTGCTCGACGCGCACGGCCATGTGTGCCCGATCGGCGTGCCGGGCGAGCTCTACGTCGGCGGCGCCGGCGTCGCCCTCGGCTACTTCCGCCGTGACGCCCTCACGGCCGAGCGCTTCCTGCCCGATCCGTTCAGCGACGATCCAGGAGCGCGGCTCTACCGCACCGGCGACCTCGGCCGCTGGCGCCACGACGGGCAGCTCGAGCACCTGGGTCGCACCGATCACCAGGTCAAGCTGCGCGGCCACCGCATCGAGATGGGCGAGATCGAGTCGGCGCTGCTCGACCATCCCGAGGTGCTTCATTGCGTGGTCGTGACGCGAGCCGAAAGCGAAGACGACGTGCGGCTGGTGGCCTACTGCGTGGCACGCGGCGGCGTGTCGCCGACGCCCCTGACGCTGCGCGAGCACCTGCGCAATCGCCTGCCCCAGTACATGATTCCGCAGCATTTCGTGGCGCTCGATGCGATGCCGATGCTGCCGAACGGCAAGGTCGACCGCGCTTCGCTGCCGGCCCCCGTCATCGATGTCGTGCTGGCCGATGGCCGCAGCTTCGTGGCGCCGGCAACGCACGGCGAGCAGGTCGTCGCCGGCATCTGGTCGGCGCTGCTCGGCGTCGAGCAGATCGGCCGCGCCGACAACTTCTTCGATCTCGGCGGGCACTCGCTCCTGGCCATGCGGGCCGTGGCGGCCATCGAGGCGGCCTTGGGGCGGAAGGTCGTGCCGCGCCGGCTCATCTACGAGAGCCTGCAGCAGATCGCTGGCGAGGAGAACCTGTAGAGTCGCTCTGCCTGAAATCGGTGCGGACGTCAACCCGCCTCACACCGTTGCCGATGACTATCGAGTACTAAATTCTGCATAGAACTGGTATCAGACGGTAATCTTCGGTAAAGTCCGGCCATGCACCTCCTGCGACAAGTAGGGAGGGACTCCCGAGGCGGTATGCCGTTCTCCCGCTCGCCCGTCGTGCATGAATCTGCCTGCGCGTCGGCTCGCGATCTGCGTGAACAGGCCGGCGCCGCTGTGGCTGTTCCCGATGCCCTCCAAGCCGATCCGCGCGATCTCGTCGCGCGGGCGTATGCGTTGCTCGCGCAGGAGACCGAGGTCTGGCAAGAGCGACAGCGGGCCGACTTGTTGCCGGGGAGCGGACGTTGAACTGCCCCTCGTGCGCTTTTGCGAACTCGGAAAGCGCACGCTTTTGCGGCGGGTGCGGCATGCTTTTGGACTTCGCCCAGCGGGTGGACGGCGAGCGGCGGCAGATCACGGTGCTCATGTGCGATGTCGTGGGTTCGACCGCTCTCTCCCAGACGCTCGATCCCGAAGACCTGCATGAACTGCTCGCCGACTTTCAGCGCGTCTGCCAGGAAGCGGCCGAGCGCAGCGGTGGCTACATCTCCCAGTTCCTGGGCGACGGCGTCCAGATCTATTTCGGCTTCCCCCGTGCGCACGAAGACGATGCCCGGCGGGCCGTCACCTGCGGGCTCGACATCCTGCAGGGGATGGAGCAGCTGAACCACGCCGCAGCGCGGCCCCCGGGTGCGCGGCTCCAGATTCGCGCCGGGGCGGACACCGGGCGTGTCGTGGTCAGCCCGGTGGGCACGGGCGCCCGCCGGGAGAACGTCGCGATGGGCGACGCGCCCAACATCGCGTCGCGCGTGCAGGCCGCGGCGGAGCCCGACACGCTGTGGGTCACCGAAGCCACGTGGCGCATCGCCCATGAGCACTTCCATGGTGAGCCGCGAGGCGAACACGAGCTCAAGGGCGTCGCCACCGCCGTGCGGCTTTGGCGCGTCACCCAGGCCGGCGGCCTCGAGTCGGGCCTGGGGCGGGTCGACATGCGCACGCCCTACGTCGGCCGAGGGCGCGAGCATGCCCTGCTGGCGTCGCACTGGGCGGCGGCACAGGCGGGTTCCGCACGTTTCGTCACCCTCCGCGGCGAGCCGGGCATCGGCAAGTCGCGACTCGTGGCGGAGTTCACGCGTCAGTTCGCGGACGACGACATCGTCGTGCTTGCCGCTTCCTGCACGCCCTATGCCCAGAACAGCGCCTTCCTGCCCGTGACCAATCTGTTGGTGCACCGGCTCGGGCTGGATCGCGCGCTGGCGGCCGACGAGCGCCTCGACTGCCTCGAGGCGCGGCTGGCCGAACTCGGCGTCGATGCACCCGACGCGCCGCCGCTGATGGCCGCGCTGCTGTCCATTCCGTCGGGGGAGCGCTATCCCGCGCTGGAGATATCGCCGGTGCGGCAACGTGTCCGGACCCTCGCGATCCTCGTTGACGTCCTGCATGCACTCGCTTCCAGGAGTCCGACCATCCTGATCGCAGAAGACCTGCACTGGGCGGATCCCTCGACGATCGAGTTCTTGCGGCTGTTCGTATCGTCCGTGCGGGAGCTTCCGTTGCTGGGACTGTTTACCGCCCGCCCGGAGTTCCAGCCCGCATGGCCGTCGGGCGATGCGACTCCGCTGATCGATGTGTCGCGCCTCGACGACGACGAGGTGGAGTCGGTCGTTCGCAACGTGGCCCACGGCAAGCGGGTTCCGGGCGAAGTGTTGCGGGAGATCGCGCAGCGCTGCGACGGCGTGCCGCTGTTCGTGGAGGAGATGGTGCGCTCCGTCATCGAGGGCAGGGTGGTGGAAGAGCACGAGTTGTCCTGGGAACTCACCAGCCCATTCCGCAGTGGCCTCATTCCGGCGAGCATCGATGCCTCCCTGATGGCGCGCATCGATCGGCTGGGCGACGCCCGGGCGACGGCGCAGCTCGGCGCGACGATCGGCCGGGAGTTCTCCCATTCGCTGATCCAGTTGATGAGCGGGCGCGACGAACAAGCGCTCTGCGAAGATCTGGAACGAATCATCGATGCGGGACTGGTGTGGAAGACGGGCTCGGGCGCCAGCGCGCTGTATGTCTTCAAGCATGCGCTGGTTCGCGATGCGGCCTATGAATCGCTGTTGCGGCGCACGCGCCAGGCTTGTCACGCGCGTATCGCGGCCGTGCTGCAGGAGCACTTCCCGGACATCGTTGCGGAGCAGCCGGAGCTGATCGCCCACCATGTGTCGGCTGCCGGCAATGACGAGCAGGCCGTCGAGTTCTGGCGCAAGGCCGGGCAGAGGGCGCTGGCGCGCACGGCCATGCGCGAGGCCGCGGCGCATTTTCAGCGCGCCATCGGCAGCGTCTCGCGCATGCCCGAGGAGTCGCGCTGGCTGGAGTGCGAGCTCGATCTGCAAAACGAGATCGCGCCGGTCCTCATGACCGTCCAGGGCTGGGGCGCCAACGATGTGCGCCACGCGTGCGAGCGGGCCCGCGAGCTGGCCACGCGACTGAGTCGGTTCGACAAGATCTATCCGCCTGTCTGGGGCCTCTGGACCTACTATTTCCTGCGCGGCGAAATGGACGAGGCGGCGACCACCGCCAAGGCGGTGCTTGCGATGGCCGAGGCCACGGCGGCCCCGATGATCCGGATCACCGGCCGTCATGCCACCGCCTACACGCACCTGTACCGCGGCGAATTCGAACAGGCGGTTCAGGAGGCCGATGCCGGCCTGGCGTTGTTCGATCTCGAGCAGGAACGCCAACTGGCCGCGACATTCCAGCTGTCCTCGTCGGTCGCGGTGCGCACCGCACGTGCCACCGCGCTGTGGATGCTGGGGCAGGTCGACGAGGCGCGCGAGGAGCGGGAGCGGATGGTTCGCCTGGGGCGCGAACTCGGGCATACGCCGAGCCGGGCCGCCGCGCTGGCCTTTCAATTGCACAGCGGGCTCTGTTTCGGCTGGCACGACATGGAGGTCGCCGAGCAACTGCAAGTGGCTGACGAGTTGTGCACCTTGTCGAAGGACGAGGGCTTCGTCCTCTGGCACGCGGTGGCGCTGACGTATCGCGGGGCGGCATTGGCGGTGCAGGGTCATGAGGCGCAGGCGCGCTCGCAGATCGAGCACGGGCTCGAGGAGTTCATGGGGACCGGGTCACGCCTGACGCTGGTGCCGATGAACGCCATGTGCGCCAAGGCCTTCATGCTGATGCATGACGACGAACGGGCCTGGCAGCTGCTCGACGCGGCGCAGGTCGAAGCCAACGCCCGCAACGAGCGGATGTGGGAGCCGGAGATCGATCGCCTGCGGGCCGCCATCCAGGTCCGCCGCGGCGATGCGGCGGGCGCCGAGGCTTCGC
>NZ_JBFUCI010000285.1:0-8495 GCF_056405335.1 Variovorax sp. P1_H12_2 | reverse complement strand
ACGAAGTTCAGCGGCGCGCTGGTGCCGGCATTCTGAAGCGGGCCGATCTCTCCATGACCTCCTCCCTGTCGCGCCGCCGCGCGCTGCTCCAGGCCGGCGCCGGCGCGCTCGCCGCCGCCGTGCCGGGTTTCACCTGGGCACAAAGCCCCGCCGCACCCGCCAAGACCCTGCGCATCGGCTACCAGAAGTTCAACACGCTCAACATCCTCAAGGGCACCGGCAATCTCGAGAAGGCGCTGGCTCCGGCCGGCGTCACGGTGGAATGGCGCGAGTTCCTCGGCGGCAGCCAGCTGTCGGAGGCGCTCGCCGCCAACGCCATCGATTTTGGCCATGCCTCCGATGGCATCGGCGTGTTCCAGCAGGCCAGCGGCAAGGGGCTGGCGTACCTCGCAGCAGAAAGCCCGTACCCGGGCGGCGTCGGCTTCCTGGTGCCGCAAGACTCGCCGATCAGGACAGTGCGCGACCTCAAGGGCAAGAAGGTGGTCACGGGCCGCGGCTACAACACGCAGTACGTGCTGATCAAGGCGCTGCAGGCCAACGGCCTGCGCTACGAGGACATCGAACCGGTCTACATCCTGACCGCCTCCGACAGCGTGGCCGCCTACCAGTCGGGCAGCGTCGCGGCGCTCGGCCTGTGGGACCCGTTCCTGGCCGGGGCGCAGGTCGCCACCGATTCGAGGCTGCTGTTCGACGGCACCGGCCTGAGCGGCAACCGGACCTACCACTTTGCCCAGCCGGGCTACGCCCGGGCCAACCAGGCCACGCTCAAGACGGTGTTCGCCGAACTCAGCAAGGCCAACCAGTGGGCCCAGGGCAACCCGAAAGACGTGGTGGCGCTGCTGTCGCCGCAGCTCAAGGTCGAGCCCAAGGTGCTCGCGCTCGCCACCGAGCGCCGGCAGTACGGCGTGGTCGCGCTGACGCCCGAGATCGCGCGCGAGCAACAGGGTTTGGCCGACGCCTTCGCCGAACTCAAGCTCATTCCCAAGCCGATCGAGGTCAAGCACGCGTTCCTGAACCTGGACCTGGGCCTGGCCTGATGCATCCGCACGCCGGGGCGCACGTGCCGCGTCCACGACCATGACGGGCTCGACCCACTACGACGCCATCGTGGTCGGGCTCGGCGCGGTCGGCGCCGCCACGCTCTGCCAGCTCGCGCGGCGCGGCGCGCGCGTGCTCGGCATCGACCGCTTCGCGCCACCGCACGAGCACGGGTCTTCGCACGGCGAGTCTCGCATCACGCGGCTGGCCATCGGCGAAGGCGAGGCCTACATGCCGCTGGTGCGGCGTTCGCACGCGATTTGGCGCGAGCTCGAGGCCGCCACCGGACGCTCGATCCTGACGCAGACCGGCGGCCTGGTCCTGGCGCCTCGCGACGGTGCGGCCGACCACCATGGCAAGCCGGATTTCGTGCGCCGCACCATCGCGAGCGCGCAGCGCTTCGGCATCGCCCACGAGGTGCTCGATGCCAACGGCATCCGCGCGCGCTTTCCGCAGTTCCACCTGCAGGGCAACGAGATCGGCTATTACGAGCCCGAGGCGGGCTTCGTGCGCCCCGAGCAGGCGATCGCCGCGCAGCTCGATGTCGCGCGGGCGTCGGGCGCGCTGGTGCACGTGGACGATCCCGTGCTCGCGCTCGACGGCGGCGCAGAAGGCGAATCGGTGACGGTGCGCACCGCCAGCGCAACCCATACGGCCCGCCAGGTCGTGGTCGCCGCAGGCCCGTGGCTGCCTGAATTCCTGCCCCAGGCCGCGCGCGACGCATGGCATGGCGAGTTCGAGGTGTACCGGCAGGTGATGTACTGGTTCGATGCCGGCAACGCGGCGGGCGACTTCGTCGCCGGCCGGATGCCGATCTTCATCTGGATGTACGGCGACGCAGAGGAAGACTACATGTACGGCTTCCCCTCGGCCGACGCCGGCCGGCCCGCGCTCAAGGTGGCGAGCGAGCAGTACGCCCGGACCACCTCGCCCGCGGCACTCGTGCGCGAGGTCGACGCCGCCGAGGTCGAGGCGATGTACCGCAGCCGCGTCGCCGGGCGCTTTCCGGCGATCGGCGGGCGTGCGGTCGACGCCCGTGCCTGCATGTACACCGTGACGCGGGACCGCCATTTCGTGGTCGACCGCCTGCCGGACGCACCGCAGGTGCTGGTGGCCTCGGCGTGCTCGGGGCACGGCTTCAAGCACTCCGCCGGCCTGGGCGAGGCGATCGCACAGCGCGTGCTGGGCCAGGCATCGGACTTCGACCTTCGTGCATTTGCACACCGGCGGACTTGAAAGGACGACCCATGAGAATCCTCGTGGTGGGCGCTGGCGCCCTGGGCGGCTACTTCGGCGGCCGGCTGCTGCAGGCCGGCCAGGACCTGACTTTCCTGCTGCGCCCGCGACGCGCGGCCCAGCTCGCCGCTGGCGGGCTGCGCATCCACAGCCCCGCGGGAAACGCGCACCTGCCGGCGCTCTGCGGACACGCGACGCGCCTGCAAACGAAGGAATACGAGTTTGCAGATGCGTTTTCCGTTGACCCTCCGGGCGCTAGCATCGCTCAGGAAGCCGGGGCATAAGCATCGAAGCAATCAGTCTTTGGCGGCGTCGCCGACGATCGTTTGCAAGGGTGATCTATGCCCTCCAATCGCCAACTCAAGCTCGGCGCCTTCATGCGCCCCGTCAGCATCCACACCGGCGCCTGGCGCTATCCGGGCGCTTTCGCCGATGCGAACTTCAATTTCGCGCACCTCAAGCGCTTCGCCCAGACACTGGAGCGGGCCCGCTTCGACGCCTTCTTCATGGCCGACCACCTCGCGGTGCTCAACATGCCCATGGAGGCGCTCAAGCGCAAGGGCAAGTACCTCTCGGTGCGCGGGCCGCTGCACATCGCGCGGCCGGTGCAGGGCTGGCCGGTCATCGTCCAGGCGGGGGCCTCCGAAGCCGGCCGGCAGTTGGCGGCCGAGACRGCCGAAGTGATCTTCGCSGCSCACGGCACGCTSSMGGARGGCCGSMGCTTCTATGCSGACGTCAAGGGSCGGCTGGCCGCMCTSGGCCGCGAGCGCGACCACCTCAAGATCCTGCCKGCSGCSTTCGTGGTGGTCGGCGACASSSTKGAMGAGGCGCGYGCCATCCGKGCSMRGCTCGACAGCCTGGTGCACTACGASAGCGCSATCGCKTCGCTATCGATCGCGCTCGGCSWCGAYGCRTCGAAGTTCGACTCCGATGCGCCGCTGCCCGAGGTGCCGGAAACCAATGCGAGCCAGAGTAGCCGGGAGCGCGTGATCGCACTCGCGCAGCGCGAGGGCTTGCGCACGCGAGCCCACTGCGACCGACTTTTCGGTATTGCATCTCGTCGTGTCGCGTGCGAGCAGATCTACACGACCAAGCTCAAGTAGTCGCTGTTCAGGCAACCCGTTGGGATTCGGCGGCCGGCGCCACGCTCGCGGCCGATCCATTTTGAGCTCAGGCGCCGCGTGTCGCGCGCTGCAACGACGCCGCGTTCACTTGTTCGGTTGCGGCGTCAGGCGCAGGTACGGGCGCACAGCCTTGAAGCCCTCCGGGAAGCGATGGGCGAGCTCGGCCGGGTCCTGCAGGCTGGGGATGGTGACGACGTCGTCGCCGTCCTTCCAGTTCACCGGCGTTGCGACCTTGTGGCTGTCGATGAGCTGCAGCGAATCGATCACCCGCAGGATCTCGTCGAAGTTGCGGCCGGTGCTCGCCGGGTAGGTGATCGTGGTGCGGATCGTCTTCTTCGGATCGATGAGGAAGACGCTGCGCACCGTCGCGGTGGTCGATGCGTTCGGATGGATCAGGTCGTACAGATCCGCCACCTTGCGATCCGCGTCGGCCAGGATCTTGCTCGCGACCTGTGCGACCGACTCATTGCTGCGAACAATGCAACCTGGGCCGAGGAGCTTGGAGATGTCGGACTCCATGCGCCATCGAACAGGCGGATCCGAAGCCGGGATCGAGCGACGCAAAGGTTCGTTGGCTCGACATGTTCGCGGCCAGGTATGGCCGCGGCAGCGGGCAGACGCTGCTCGAGATCGGCGAGGYGAACTCGCTGACGCGGGAAAGGGTCCGCCAGATCTGCGAAGCCATCCTTTCCTCCATCAGGGCCCAGCCGGTGAAGATGCCAGCCCTGGAGCGCCTGCTGGCCGCCGCTGGACGCAGCATGCCACTGCCGATCGAGGAGGCGGACGCTCAGCTGGTTCGCTTTCTCGGAGACGGACACGGGAATTCGACTGGCTCGCTGGCGGCACGCTGGCGTGGGAGGCCGCGGGCCTGCCTGTCGAGCAAGCCTGGGGGGCGCGCCAGCTCCTCACGCCCTTCGAAGACGACTGGGGCTCGGTCATGCGCGTGCCACCGCCGCGCCGTGACCGGGCATGGGCCGACTACCTCGCGTGGGAGCGGGGCCACGGCGCACGCGTCGCGCAGGACCCCACCGTCCGGTTTCAGTTCTTCTGAGGGATCGCTGCGGCCTGCGGCTCGCCCAGCGACAGCATCAAGCGGTTGGCCCAGTTGAAGAAGGCCGCGCCGTGGATCACGTCCGAGATCGCGAGATCGTCGAGGCCGACGTCGCGCAGTGCGTCGACGTGGGCCGGACCGAAGGCGATCGGCGTCGACGACAAGGCGACCGACGCCGCCACGATCGCATCCCAGCGCGGGTCGAGCGCGGCGCCCACGCCTTCGTCCAGCAAGCGCTGGAGATCGGCCGAGCGGGGCGAGAAATGCGAGGCGAATCGCGCGTGCACCGATGCGCAGTAGATGCAGCCGTTGAAGCGCGAGGTCGCGGCGGCCGAGAGTTCCCGCTCGGCACGCGGCAGGCCGGCATCGGGGTTGTAGAAGATGTCCTTGTCGGTGCGCGTGCGAGCGCCGAGGATGTCCGGATCGCGCGCCAGCAGCATGAAGTACGGCGACTTGGCGCGCGATGCATCGACCAGCCCTGCCAGGTGGCGCTCGGTCAGGTCCGACGCCGGCAGCGGCTCCAGCCAGGGCAGCCATTCGAGCACCGCCTGCGTGAAGGCGTTCGGCGGGACATTGGTCGGATGCGAGAGGGTGGTGTTGCTCATGGCGTGGCTCGGTCAGGCAGCGTTGGAAGGTGCGGGCCGGGCCGCGAGCGTGCGCAGGCCGACCACCACCCGGATCTGGAAAGACAGGAAGGCGACCAGTTGCGACAGCGTGACGATGTCGGTGGTCGACCAGCCCACATCGAGCAGCGCCTGCAGGTCCGACGCCTTGGCGTCGCGCGGGTGCAGCACCAGCAGGTGCGCGTGCGCCAGCGCGGCCGACAGTCGCGGGCCGAGCAGCGCGCGGTGCGCGTCGCTCACCGCATGCACCGGCCCGGGCTGGTCTTCGGCGCTCAGCCGGCCCTCGGGGTAGCTCCCGTACGGACCTCGCGCGGCGCCTTCGGCGGCCTCCGCGGCCACGGCCTCCAGCAGTCCCGCGGGTGCATCGATGCGCGCCAACCCCTGGGCATGGAAGGCCGCCAGGTCGGCCTGCCCGTGCAGCCCGGCCACGAAGACGGCCACGGCGAAGCGCTCCACGCCGGTGAAGCGCGTGCGGTCGCCGGCGGCCGGCGCCGCGGGTTCGAACAGCGCCAGATAACTTTGCTGCGCGTGCAGGCGCGCCTGCGGACGGTTGGCGCGGATGGCGTCGAGTGCATCGCCGGGCGCAATGCCGACGAGGTGGTCGATCACGTCCGGAAGGGTGGACTGGGTCATGCGATGGCCTGAAGAGAAGGGTGGGATGAAGAATCTGCGGTCGTCGAGCCGGACCAGCCGAGCGCAGGAGCGACTTCGGTCGCGATCAGTTCGATCGACCGCAGGATGTGGCGATGGGGCGGATCGACCGAGTGCACCTGGCACACCAGGTCGGTCACGTGCCCCAGGGTGCGATCGGCGCGCAGCGAAGCGATCACGTCCGACGGGGTGCCGACGTGCACGTCCTGGCGCGCGATCAGTTCGTCCAGCGAGGCGTCGGGGCCGGGCCGCGCCGGATCGGTCTGGCGTGCCAGGCTGCGACGCAAGCCCTCCTCCGCCAACCGGCGTGCGAGCGCGCGGTCGTCGGCGACGAAGACCGAGCGCGACCCGACGATGCGCGGCGCGCGGCCGGCAGGAAGGGCGGCCAGGTAAGCCTCGATGATCGGCAGCTGCAGGTCGGCCAGCGTCGCCGGCGGCGCATCGACCGCGCGCGGCTGGGTGCGCGACAGCATCAAGCCGTCGCCGGCCAGTCCGGCGCGGGCACCCCCGCCTACCGAGAAGCTGGCCTGCCAGATCCGGTCGAGCAATTGCGGCGACGAGGGGTACAGGCGGTCGCCCCCGGGCAGCGACCGCCCGGCCCAGGCCTCGCGCACCAGCGCCAGGTGCTGCGCGAAAACCACCGCGCGCTGCTCGCTCTCCTGGCCGAAGGCCGTGAAGGACGAGGGCGTGCCGCCGGTGCCGACGCCGAACTCGAGCCGCCCGCCTGCGAGCAGGTCGAGCACCACCGCGTCTTCGGCGACGCGCACCGGGTTTTCGAGCGGCAGCGTGACGATGCCGGTGCCCAAACGGATGCGCTGCGTGCGCGCCGCCACCGAGGCCAGGAAGACCAGCGGCGAAGGCAGGCCGCCTTCCGCCTCGTGGAAGTGATGCTGCGCGACCCAGGCCGAGTCGAAGCCGAAAGCCTCGGCGTGGACGATCTGCTCCGTGACCAGGCGATAGCGCTCGGCCGCCGTGGCGTCGTCAAGAAGCCTGCTGAAGAAGCCCAGGCGCTGGAGATTGGACAAGATGCGAGTTCCTTTTGCCGGGGATGGCGTCGATGAGTTCACGTGTGTAGGGGCTGGTGGGGCGCAGGAACACATCCTCCACCCGGCCCGAATCGACCTGGCGGCCATGCTGCAGCACCGACACGGTGTCCGCGATCTGGCGCACCACCGCGAGGTCGTGCGAGATGAAGAGGTAGGTGAGGCCGAGCTCGGCCTGCAGGCGCTCCAGCAGCTGGAGGATCTGCGCCTGCACCGTGACGTCGAGCGCGGAGACCGCCTCGTCGAGCACCAGCACCTGCGGCTCGAGCACCAGCGCGCGGGCRAKCGCCACGCGCTGGCGCTGGCCGCCCGAGAGCGCCTGCGGCCGCCGCTGCAGCACCGCCGGAGGCAGGCCGACGCGGGCCAGGATGTCACTCACCCGGCGCTGTCGCTCCGCGGCGCTCACCGGCTCGAAGTTGCGCAGCGGCTCCTCGATGATCTCGAAAATGGTCTGGCGCGGATCGAGCGAGCCGAACGGATTTTGATACACCAGCTGGATGCGCCGGCGGAACAGGCGCAGCGCCTCGCCGCTCAGTGTCGCGAGGTCGGTGCCTTCGATCAGGATGCGTCCGGCGGTCGGCTGCCGCAACCCCACCACGTCGCGGATGGTGGTCGTCTTGCCCGATCCGGACTCGCCCACGATCGCATGCGTGGTGCCGCGCCGCACCCGGAACGACACCCCGTCGACGGCCCGGAACACCGTGCCGCGTGCGCCGCCGATGGCAAATTCGTGCACCAGGTTCTCGACCACGATGGCGAAGTCGCCATCGTCCGCGGGAGCCGGCCCCTCCAACGCGCGCTCCGGCCGAAAGGCCGACATCGCGAGCGAGGGCGCGTCGGACAGCAACTGGCGGGTGTAGGCGCTGCGCGGCTGCCGCAGCAAGGCGTCGGTCGGCCCCTGCTCCTGAATGCGCCCGCCCTGCAGCACCACGATCCGGCTGGCCCGGTCGGCGGCCACGCCCAGGTCGTGGGTTACCAGCAGCACCGCGGTGCCGTAGGCCAGGCGCAGCTCGTCGATCAGGTCGAGGATGCGCTTCTGCACCGTCACGTCGAGGGCACTGGTCGGCTCGTCCGCGATGATCAATGCAGGTTGCAGGGCGATGGCGATCGCGATCAGCACGCGCTGCTTCATGCCCCCGGAGAGCTCGTGCGGATACTGCCGCGCCCGCAGCTCGGGTTGCGAGAGGCCGACACGCGCCAGCAACTCGACCACGCGCGCAGCGATCTGGTGGCGCTCGACGCGCCGGTGGATGCGCAGGATCTCGGCGACCTGTTCGCCGACCGTGCGGACCGGATTCAGCGAGCTCGTCGGGTCTTGCGGGATCAGGCTCACCATGCTTCCGCGGATGGCGTCGAAGCGCTTTTCGGACCAGCCCGCGACGTCGACGCCGTTGAGCCGTATCGCGCCATGCTCGAGCTGCCCGTTGGCCGGCAGCAGGCCGATGACGGCCTGCGCCGTCGTCGTCTTGCCCGAGCCCGATTCGCCCACCAGCGCCACGATCTCGCCCGGATGGATGGCGAAGGACACGTCGTGCACCACGCGGTGCAGCTGCGCATTGTCGCGGTAGCCGATCGCGAGCCCTTCGACCTCGAGCACCGGCGGAACCGCAAGCCCCTCGGGCCTGAGCGCAACCACGGCGCTCATTGCTTTCCCTTCGCCAGCGCCACGCTGATCCGGTTGGCCGACAGCACCACGGCCACCACGACGAGGCCCGGTACGGTGGTGAGC
>NZ_JBFUCI010000284.1:0-8529 GCF_056405335.1 Variovorax sp. P1_H12_2 | reverse complement strand
GTGTCGGGGCGCCCACCCCCTGCCGGGGGCAACACCAGCGGCCCGGCAAAGCCGGTTCCGCGGTGTTTCACCAACGGGCCTGGCTGCGCCGGCCGGTGAATACTGGCACTGTGTTTGTTGTCGGCTGCGCGCAGCGCGCCTGTTGGTGGGCAGTCGCGGAACCGGCTTCGCCGGGCCGCTGACTGCGCCCCCGGTAGGGGGTGGGCGGGCTACACGCAGTGAGCCCAACCTGGGGGCGAGCTAAAGCGTATTCAGGCGCGACTCGCGCATGCGGGTCGGCGCCAGTGCGCCGGCCGATTCGAGGATCGGGTAGGCGATCGAGCAGATGTGCGAGTTGATGCGCTTGAGGTCGCTGATCAGGTCGATGTGCAGCGAGCTGGTCTCGATGCTCAACGCGGTCTGGTCCGACAGGCGCCCGAGGTGGGTGGTGGCGTAGGCGCGCTCCAGGTCGCGGAAGCGCGCCTTCTCCTCGAGCAGCTTCTGGGCATCGCGCACGCTGCCGTTCAGGAACACGCTCATGCTCAGGCGCAGGTTGGCCACCAGCCGCTCGTGCAGCTCGACGATCTCGCGCATGCCGGCGTCGGAGAAGTTGCGCTGCGGCTTGATCTTCTTGTCCTCGATGTCGATGATCACGCGCTCGATGATGTCGCCGATCTGCTCCATGTTGATCGTGAAGCTGATGATGTCCGTCCAGCGCCGGCTCTCCTCCTCGCCCAGGGCCTCGCGCGAGATCTTGGTCATGTAGTACTTGATGGCGGAGTACAGCTCGTCGACCGTGTCGTCGAGCTTGCGCAGCTCCTGGGCCAGTCGCAGGTCGTTGTTGCGGATCACGTTGAGCACGCCGATCAGCATGGTCTCGACCACGTCGGCCTGGTGCAGCGCCTCGCGCGCGGCGTTCGAGATGGCCAGCGTCGGCGTCGACAGGGCCGAGGGGTCCAGGTGCTGGGGCCGGCGCGTGGCCGCGGGCTCCTCCGGCACCGGCAGCACGCGCGTCACCAGCGCCGCCACCCAGTCGGTGAGGCCGATGAAGCCGACGCTGACGAGCACGTTGAAGGCCAGGTGGTACAGCACCACGAACTGCGTCGCGTCCGAGATGTAGGGCCTGACCTCGCGCAGCCAGAGACCGACGAAGGGCGCCGCGATCGCCACGCCGAGCAGCTTGAAGGCCAGGTTGCCCACCGTGACCTGCCGGACCGAGACCGTCGACTTGGCGGTCGTCAGCACCGCCAGCAGCCCGCTGCCGAGATTGGCGCCGAGCACCAGGCCGAGCGCGACGTCGAGCGGCACCGCGTTCGAACTCGCCAGCGCGGCGACCAGCAGCACGACCGCCAGGCTCGAGTAGGCGACGATCGCGAGCGCGGCGCCGATGGTGATTTCCAGCAGTACGTCGCTGCCCAGCGAGCCCAGCAATTCACGCATCGCCTGGCCGGCGAACAGAGGCCCGGTGGCCGCCACCACCAGCTGCAGCGCGAGCAGCATCAGGCCGAGTCCGATCAGCACTCGCCCGACGCGGCCGGCCACGCTCGATGGGCGCGTGATGAACAGCACCACGCCGACGAAGATGAAGAGCGGCGACAGCCATGACAGGTCGGCCGAGAACAGCACCGACATCAGGGCGGTGCCGATGTCGGCCCCGCGCATCACCGCCAGCGCGGCCGGCAGCGTCACCAGGCCCTGGCCGACGAAGGAGGAGGTCATCAGCGAGGTCGCGGTGCTCRACTGGACCAGCGCCGTGACGCCGATGCCCGAGAGGGCCGCCGTGAAGCGGTTGCGCATGCTGTGAACCAGGATCTTGCGCAGGTTGGCGCCGAAGACGCGCAGCACGCCCGTGCGAACGAGATGGGTGCCCCATACCAGCAGCGCGATCGCCGCGAGTAAATTCAACAGATGCTTCATGGAAGCAAAGGACTATAGACCAACCCCCTGGCTGGCTCGCCTTGCCTTGCCTTCGCGCGGCCGGGCTACTTGCGCCGCACGCGCCTCAGTTCATCCAGGATCAGGCAGATCGCGCCGAGCGTGATGGCGCTGTCGGCCACGTTGAAGGCCGGGAAGTGCCGGCCGGCCATGTGGAAGTCCAGGAAGTCGACCACGTAGCCGTGCATCATGCGGTCGATCACGTTGCCGATGGCACCGCCCAGGATGSCGGCCATCGAGAACGAGAACAGCTTCTGGCCGGCATGCGACTTCAGCATCCAGACGATGAAGATCGCCGCCGCGACGCCGATGGCGGTGAAGAACCAGCGCTGCCACCCGGCCGCATCGGCCAGGAAGGAAAACGCCGCGCCGGTGTTGTGGGCCCGGACCACGTTGAAGAAGCTGGTGACGTAGGTCACGTCGCCGTACTTGTAGTAGCCCAGGATCAGCGTCTTGGTGAACTGGTCGACGATCACGATCACCAGCGCGAGGCCGAGCCAGGGCCAGATGCCGAGGCCCGGCGAGCCCGAAGATTTGCGAGCCATCAGGCGACGTTCCTTTGCTCTCCGGCGCCGTGCAGGTTGCTGGTGCAGCGGCCGCACAGGCCCGGGTGGGCCGGGTCATGGCCGACGTCGTCGCGCCAGTGCCAGCAGCGCTCGCACTTGGCCGCGGCACTCGCCGTCACTTGTGCCGACAGCGCGTCGCCGGCGGCCAGCTCGACCGCCGAGGTGATCAGCACGAACTTCAGGTCGTCGCCCAGCGAAGCCAGCAGTGCATGGTCGTCGGCCGGTGCGGTGATCGTCACGTTGGCCTGCAGCGAGGAGCCGACCTGGCCGGCGGTGCGCACGGTCTCGATCTCCTTGTTGACCGCGTCGCGGATCTCGCGGATGCGGGTCCACTTCGCCAGCAGCGCTTGGTCGGGCGTGCCGAGATCGCTGTAGGTCTGGACGAAGATCGACTGGCCGTCGCCGCAGAACTTCCACGCCTCTTCGGCCGTGAAGCTCAGGAACGGTGCCATCCAGCGCAGCATCGCCTGCGTGATGTGCCACAGCGCGGTCTGGGCGCTGCGGCGCGCGTGCGAGCCGGGGGCGGTCGTGTAGAGCCGGTCCTTGAGCACGTCCAGGTAGAAGGCGCCGAGGTCCTCGGAACAGTACACCTGCAGCTTGGCCACCACCGGGTGGAACTCGTACACCTTGTAGTGCGCGAGGATCTCGGCCTGGAACTGCGCCGCACGGGCGAGCGCATAGCGGTCGATCTCGAGCAGCTCGGCCAGCGGCACCGCATCCTTCTTGATGTCGAAGTCGCTGGTGTTGGCGAGCAGGAAGCGCAGCGTGTTGCGGATGCGGCGGTAGGCGTCCACCACGCGCGCCAGGATCTTGTCGTCGCCCGCAATGTCGCCCGAGTAGTCGCTCGCGGCCACCCACAGGCGCGTGATCTCGGCGCCGAGCTTCTTGTTCACTTCCTGCGGGTCGATGCCGTTGCCGAGCGACTTGCTCATCTTACGGCCCTGGCTGTCGACCGTGAAGCCGTGCGTCAGCAGGCCGCGGTAGGGCGCGCGGCCTTCGAGCGCGCTGGCGAGCAGCAGCGACGAGTGGAACCAGCCGCGATGCTGGTCATGGCCTTCGAGGTACAGGTCGGCCTCGGGGCCGCTCTCGTGGTGCACGTTCGGGTGGGTGCCGCGCAGCACGTGATAGAAGGTCGAGCCCGAGTCGAACCAGACCTCGAGGATGTCGGTGCTCTTGGTGTACAGCGGCGCGTCTTCGGCACCGAGGATCTCCTCGGTGGTCACGCGGCTCCAGGCCTCGATGCCGCCCTGCTCGACGATGGCCGCGGCCTGGTCGAGGATCTCCATCGTGCGCGGATGCAGCTCGCCCGAGTCCTTGTGCAGGAAGAACGGGATCGGCACGCCCCAGCTGCGTTGGCGGCTGATGCACCAGTCAGGCCGGTTGGCGATCATGTCGTGCAGCCGCGCCTTGCCGTTCTCCGGATAGAAGCTGGTCTGCTCGATCGCGGCCAGCGCGGTCTGGCGCAGCGTCTGCGGCGCCTTGTCCTTGGTGAACACGCCTTCGCCCTCGTCCATGCGGATGAACCACTGGGCCGCCGCGCGGTAGATCACCGGCGTCTTGTGGCGCCAGCAGTGCGGGTAGCTGTGGGTGATGACCTCGGTCGCCAGCAGGCGGCCGGCATCGCGCAGCGCGTGGATGATGACGGGCACCGCCTTCCAGATGTTCTGGCCGCCGAACAGCGGGAAATCGGGCGCGTACGAGCCGTTGCCCTGCACCGGATTCAGGATGTCGTCGTACGCCACGCCGTGCGCGATGCAGGAGTTGAAGTCGTCCACGCCATAGGCCGGCGACGAATGGACCAGGCCGGTGCCGTCGTCGGCGGTCGCGTAGTCGGCCAGGTAGACCGGCGACAGGCGCCGGTAGCCGGCATCGACGTCGTACAGCGGATGCTCGAATTCGAGGCCGCCGAGCTTCTCGCCCTGGACCGTGGCCAGCACGGTGCCGTCGAGCGCATAGCGGTTCATGCACATCTCGACCAGGGACGCCGCGAGAACCAGCAGGCCGCGCTCGGTGTCGACCAGCGCGTAGTCGAGCTCGGGGTTCAGGTTGATCGCCTGGTTGGCCGGGATGGTCCAGGCAGTGGTGGTCCAGATGACGGCGAAGGCATCCTTGGCGAGCGCAGGCAGGCCGAAGGCGGCGGCCAGCTTGGCCGGGTCGTGCGCCTTGAAGGCGACGTCGAGGGTCTGCGACTTCTTGTCCGCGTACTCGATCTCGAACTCGGCCAGCGAGGAGCCGCAGTCGAAGCACCAGTACACCGGCTTCAGGCCGCGGTAGACGAAGCCGCGCTCGATCACGCGCTTGAAGGCGCGGATCTCGCCCGCTTCGTTGGCGAAATCCATGGTCTTGTACGGATGGTCCCACTCGCCCAGCACGCCCAGGCGCTGGAAGTCGACCATCTGCTGGGCGATCTGCTCGGTCGCGTAGGCGCGGCTCTTGGCCTGCATCTCGTCGCGGCTCAGGTTGCGGCCGTACTTCTTCTCGATCGCGTTCTCGATCGGCAGGCCATGGCAGTCCCAGCCTGGTACGTAGAGCGCGTCGAAGCCCTCGAGCTGGCGCGCCTTGGTGATCATGTCCTTCAGGATCTTGTTCACCGCGTGGCCCATGTGGATCTGGCCATTGGCGTACGGCGGGCCGTCGTGCAGGATGAACTTGGGCGCGCCGTGGCGGGCGTCGCGCAGACGCTGGTAGAGGCCTTCCTCGTTCCACTCCTTGACCCAGCCCGGCTCGCGCTTGGGCAGGTCGCCGCGCATCGGGAAGGGGGTGTCGGGCAGGTTCAGCGTGGCGCGGTAGTCGTTGGCGCCGTCGGTCTTGTTGTCAGCCATGGGGGTTCCAGAAATCTGCGCTGCCTGGCAGCGCTCGGGGATCGAGGGGGGCATGCGGCCCCTTGCATCCCAAGGCGGCCGAACGCGGCGGAAAGCGAGGGTTCCGCTCTAAATTCGGTCGCGCGTCGTCTGGCGATGGGTCTCGGCGTGCGTGGAGGCAAAGAAGGCGCGCGCGTCGCGGCCATCCTTCGCGATGCCCGCAGTCAGGGCCTCGAGGCTGGTGTAGCGCAATTCGTCGTGCAGTTTGTGCAGCAGTTCCACGCGCACGATTTTACCGTAGGCCCCTTCGCTGCCCAGTTGGGCCGGCCAATCGAGGCAATGGGTCTCCAGCAGCACCCGGCCGGCGTTGACGTCGTTGGCGTCGAGCGAGGGCCTGACGCCGAGGTTGGCGACGCCCGGCAGCGGCGCCTCGGACAGCCCGTGGACGAGCACCGCGAAGATGCCGCTGGCGGCCGGCTTCCAGTGCTTGAAGCGCAGGTTGAGGGTGCGGAAGCCATCGTCGCGGCCCGGCGCCGAGGCGCCCAGCGCGCGGCCGAGCTTGCGGCCGTGGACCACGTGGCCGGAAATCGCGTAGGGCCGGCCCAGCAGCGCCTGGACATCGGCCATCCGACCTTCGGCCAGCGCCTCGCGCACGGCCGAGCTCGAGACCCGCAGGCCATGCACCTCGTAGCTGTTCATGCGCGCGACGTCGAAGCCGTGCTGGTCGCCGGCACGGTCGAGCATCGCGTAGTCGCCGGCGCGCCTGGCGCCGAAGCGGAAATCGTCGCCGACCAGCACGTAGCGCGCGCCCAGGCCCTCGATCAGCACGTGCTGGATGAATTCTTCCGGCGTCTGGGAGGCCAGCCGGGCATCGAAGGGCAGCACGATGGTCTGGGCGACGCCGCCCGCGGCCAGTTCGGTGAGCTTGTCGCGCAGGGTGCCGATGCGCGCCGGCGCCAGTTCGGGGCGCCGGTTGAGCGCGGCGAAGTAGTCGCGCGGATGCGGCTCGAAGCTCAGCACGCAGCTGGGCAGTCCGCGCAGGCGCGCCTCGGTATTGAGCAGCCCCAGCATCGCCTGGTGACCACGGTGCACACCGTCGAAATTGCCAATGGTCAGGGCGCAGGCCGGAGCCACGCCCGGATGCCGAAATCCCCGGAAGACCTGCATCGTTTGGTATCTTTTTGATAGCACTTCGTGCCCATGGAATGGGCACGTCAGGGCCATTTGTCACAAAACCGGTATATTGTGACGCAGTGCGGTGCGCGCAAGTGCGCTGGCCGCGCGCCGGTGATCGGTCTTTCCGTGGTTTCTCTGATCAGAGGAGACGTGTGTGAAGGTCTTGAAGCTGTCGGCCCAAGGGCTGCCTCAATCGTGGATTTCGCTCGAGCAGGCGGTGATCCACTATGCCTCCGACGAGGTCCGCTGGGAGGTGGGCGCGCAGGTGGCGGTGTTCCGGGGCGGCCACAACGCGGTCACCGGCCAGCAGTCGCAGATCGCGATCAACAGCATCATCGGCACCAAGGGCGTGCCGCGCATCAATCCCTTCACGCAGCGCCCGGGCCTGACCAACGGCAAGCTGTTCGCGCGCGACCGCAACGTCTGCGCCTACTGCGGCGGCCACTTCAGCGAGGACGAACTCACGCGCGAGCACATCATCCCGTTCGCTCAAAAGGGAATCGACACCTGGATGAACGTGGTCACGGCCTGCCGGCCGTGCAACCACAGAAAGAGCAGCCGCACGCCCGAGCAGGCCGGCATGGCGCTGCTCTACGCACCCTACGTGCCCAGCCTGTGGGAAGACTTCATCCTGCGCAACCGCCGGATCCTGGCCGACCAGATGGAGTTCCTGATGGCGCACCTGCCGCAAAGCTCCCGCCTGCACGGCTGACGAAGCCAAAGCAACGCTGCGGTCTGCGGCCGGCGAAGCCAGGCCCGTTGGTGAAACACCGCGGAACCGGCTTTGCCGGGCCGCAGGTGTTGCCCCCGGTAGGGGGTGGGCGGGCTACACGAAGTGAGCCCAACCTGGGGGCGAGCAACAGTTCAGGCGAAGACGCCCGCCGTATCTTGCATGCGGGCCGACACTTCGCCCAGGTGGTGCATGCTGTCGCCGAAGCTCATCTCGAGCTGCGTGAGCTTTCTGAAGTAGTGGCTGCCGATGTATTCGTCGGTCACGCCGATGCCGCCGTGCAGTTGCACCGACTGCTGGCTCACGAACCGCATCGAGACGCCGAGCTGGTACTTGGCGCGGGCCATGGCCTGGCGGCGTTCGGCGGCCGGGGCATTGAGCTTCAGGCTCGCGTAGTAGCTCATCGAGCGGGCCAGTTCGAGCTGCATCTTCATGTCGGCGACGCGATGGCGCAGCGCCTGGAAGGTGGCGATCGCGACGCCGAACTGCTTGCGCGTGTTCATGTAGTCGACCGTGACCGCGAGCGTCTGGTCCATCACGCCCACGGCTTCCGCGCAGGTCGAGGCGATGCCGATGTCGACTCCGTACTCGAGTGCGGCCAGGCCGTCACGGGTGACCAGCGTGGCGGCCGCACCGTCGAACACGACTTCGGCCGCGCGGCTGCCGTCCTGGGTGCCGTAGCCGCGTGCCGCCACGCCGTCGGCAGCGCGCTCGACCAGGAAGAGGGCCATCTTGCCGTCGAGTTGCGCGGGCACCAGGAAGGCGTCGGCTTCGTCGCCGGCCGGCACCAGGCTCTTGGTGCCGTGCACGGTGAAGCCATTGCCGGCCTTCTGCGCCTTGGCCTCGCAGACGTCGAGCCGGTAGCGCGCCTTGCGTTCCTGGTAGGCCAGCACCACCAGCGCCTGGCCGCCTGCGATGCGCGGCAGCCAGTTGACCTTGGTGTCGGCGTCGGCATGGCCGGCGAGCAGGGCGCCGGCGATGAACGATTGCGCCAGCGGCTCGAGCACGATGCCGCGGCCCAGCTCTTCCATCACGACCATGCCTTCGACCGGGCCCATGCCCAGGCCGCCCTCGTCCTCGGGGATGTAGAGGCCGCCCAGGCCCAGTTCGGCCAGTTCGTCCCAAGCCTCGCGCGAGAAACCGCCTGCGGCCTCGATGGCGCGGCGGCGCTCGAAGCCGTAGCCCTTTTCGACCCACTTGGCGACCGCGTCGCGAAGCTGCTGCTGGTCATCCGAAAAATTGAAGTCCATGTCAAATCCTTGCGTAAGCCTCGCTGGAGCCCCCTCCCGGAGGGGGTGCGGGGGAGTCAAACATTCAGCGCGTCGCGCGGGCCGTTCTACGG
>NZ_JBFUCI010000283.1:0-8533 GCF_056405335.1 Variovorax sp. P1_H12_2 | reverse complement strand
GCCACAGCCCGACGCAAGCCGACGCGGTGGCCCATCTGCGTGCCGAAGCGGTGGCGGGCGGCGAGGGACAGCCGGATCCGTTGCGCACCAGCGTCGACAGCCTGGGTGGCGGCCGTGGCCGTCGCGGTGGCGGTGGCGGCTACGGCGGCAACCGTTCCGGCGGTGGCGGCGGTCGTTCGGGCGGCGGTGGCCGATCGGGCGGCGGCTATGGCGGCGGTGGTGGCGGCTACGGCGGCGGCGGCGGCGGCGGCGGTGGCCGTTCCTTCGGCCGCTGAGTCGCAGCGACTCCTCTCCTCC
The DNA here is from genome assembly GCF_056405335.1 of Variovorax sp. P1_H12_2. NCBI lineage: Bacteria > Pseudomonadati > Pseudomonadota > Betaproteobacteria > Burkholderiales > Comamonadaceae > Variovorax > Variovorax sp. P1_H12_2. Next base: position 8,236 of record NZ_JBFUCI010000283.1, on the reverse strand, counting down.
GTAAAAAAGGGCGCTCTGCGCCCTTTTTCTTTGGACGCGCGCTCAGGCCAGGCGCAGGCCGGTCTGCCGATCGAACAGGTGCACGCTCTCGTTGCCGATCGCCAGCCCCACGATCTGATCCGGCTCGGCGTCGACGCGGCCATGGACCGCCAGCGTCAACGTGGTCTCGCCGACCTGGACCACGAGTTCGGTCTCGGCGCCGGTCGGCTCGACCACGATGATCTGGGCCGGCACGCCGCGGTCCGGGGTCGACAGCGTGATGTCGCCCGGCCGCACGCCGTAGTGGACCTGCTGCCCATCGACCGCCGACGTGCCCGCAGGCGCCGGCCACGAGGCGCCCTGCGCCTCGACCCGGCACTGGCCGTCGACGCGCCGCACCATGCCCTCGAGCACGTTCATGGCCGGCGAGCCGATGAACTGGGCGACGAACAGGTTGTCGGGCCGGTCATACAGCTCGAGCGGCGTGCCGATCTGCTCGACCGCGCCGTCGTGCATGACGACGATGCGGTCGGCCATCGTCATGGCCTCGATCTGGTCGTGCGTGACGTAGACCGTGGTGGTCTTGAGCCGCTGGTGCAGCGCCTTGATCTCGGCGCGCATCGCGACCCGCAGCTTGGCGTCGAGGTTCGACAGCGGCTCGTCGAACAGGAACACCTTGGGGTCGCGCACGATCGCCCGCCCCATCGCGACCCGCTGCCGCTGCCCGCCGGAGAGCTCGCGCGGATAGCGCCCGAGCAGCTGGTCGAGGTTGAGGATCTTCGCGGCGTCGGCCACGCGCTTGTCGGTGAGCGCCTTCTCGGCCTTGCGCAGGCGCAGGCTGAAGCCCATGTTCTCGCCCACGGTCATGTGCGGATACAGCGCGTAGCTCTGGAACACCATCGCGATGTCGCGGTCCTTCGACTCGAGCTCGTTGACCACCCGGCCGTCGATCATGATCTCGCCGCCGCTGATGTCCTCCAGGCCCGCGAGCATGCGCAGCAGCGTGGACTTGCCGCAGCCCGAAGGGCCGACCAGCACCACGAACTCGCCGTCCTCGATCTCGAAGCCCAGGCGCTCGATGATCCGGGTCTTGCCGTAGGACTTCTGGACATCGCGAAAAGTGACTGAAGCCATATCGTCGTCTCTTTCTCTCTCTGTGTAGGCCCGGCGAAGCCCGGGCCTGTTCGGGGGACACCGCGGAACCGGCTTTGCCGGGCCGCTGGTGTCGCCCCCTGCAAGGGGGTGGGCGCCCGGACACGAAGTGCCGGGCAACCCGGGGGTCAGCTCTTGACTGCTCCGGCGGTGATGCCGCCGACCATGTAGCGCTTGAACGTGTAGTAGATCGCCGCCGGAGGCAGCGCGTAGATGAGGCCGGTTGCCATCAGCAGTTCCCAGGGCGAATCGTCGGCCGCGAGGAAGTTGCCGAGCGCCACGGCCAGCGTCACGCTGCGGTCGTTCGACAGCAGCAGGAAGGCATAGAGATACTCGTTCCAGGCCAGCAGCAGCGCATAGGTGCCGACCGCCACCAGCGAAGGCACCATCAGCGGCAGGTAGACCAGCCTGAAGAGCTGCAGCGGCGAGGCGCCGTCCATGCGCGCCGCCTCGTCGAGCTCGTAGGGCAGCTYGTCGGRGGCCTGCTTGAGCACCCAGATGCAGTACGGCGAGGCGATGGTCACCATCGCGAGGATCAGCGCCCACTGGCTGTTGAGCAGGCCATAGTTGCCCATGGTCTTGTACATCGGCACGGCCAGGAACGCGGCCGGGATGAAGTAGGTGAAGAGCGCCATGTTCATCACCGTGCGCCCTCCCCGCACGCGCAGCCGGCTGATCGCGAAGGCCGCGGTGGTCGCCACGAACAGCGTGATCGCGCCGACCGCCACCGCGATGAACAGCGAGTTGCCCAACTGCACCCAGAAGTGATCGAGGTAGAAGTGCTTCTGCTGGAACACGGTGCTGAAGTTGTCGAAGGTCGGCGACTTCGGCCACAGCCGGCCGCTGGTCGCCGTGCCGCGCGGCGAGATCGCGAACAGCACCATGTGGTAGATCGGGATCAGCGTCCAGATCAGCACCGGGATGCCGATCAGCAGCAGCTTGGCTTCGTTGCCTGCCGACTTGAGGGTCCAGCGCTTGCGGCTCATTTCGACAACCTCTTCATCATGAAATAGACCAGGGGCAGGATCAACGGCATCGCGACCACGATGGAGGCCATCGACAGGTCGACCTGGTCGAGCCGCAGATAGCGGATGCCGATGGTCGCGAGCACATGCGTCATGTCGGCCGGGCCACCGCCGGTCAGCAGGTAGACGCTGTTGAAATCGCCCAGCGTCCAGATCATCGACAGGATCAGCGAAGTGACATAGAGCGTGCGCAAGGCCGGCCAGCTGATGAAGCGGAATTTCTGCCACGAACTGGCGCCGTCGACCGAGGCCGCCTCGTACTGCTCGCCCGGTATCGCCAGGCGCCCCGCCACCAGGATCAGGGTCCAGAACGGCAGCGATTTCCAGATGTGCATCAGCATCGCGAAGCCGAGCGCCAGCGTCGGCTCGTTGAGCCAGTTGGGCCCGTCGAGCCCGGTCAGATGGAAGATGGTGCTGTTGATCACGCCCCACTCGGGGTTGAGCATGAAGCGCACCGACAGGATGGTCGGGATCGACGGCACGGCCCAGGGCAGGATGAAGATCCCCGCGAGGATCTTGATCCACCAGCGCGACTGCACGAAGAAGCCCGAGAGCACCAGCGCCACGGCCATCTTGACGTTGATGGCGACGATCAGGAACACCACCGTGTTGATGACCGAGCGGAAGAAGATCGGGTCTTCGACCAGGTGCACGTAGCTCTGCGGATGGCGCGCCAGCCAGAGCCCGTAGCACACCGGGTAGAGCACGAAGACGGCGAACACCAGCAGGTAGGGAACGACCATCAGCCGGCCCCAGAACTGCCAGCGTCCGAGCTTGCTGGCGGGTGTTGCGGCGCTGCCGGCCGCGGTCACGGCGCTTGCGGTGGAACTCATGGTCGGCTACCCCCGAATTTCAGTTACCCATGGCGTTGCACGGCCTGACAGCCGACGAAACCGCCCTGAACGAAGGCCAGGAACCCCGCGGAACCGGCTTCGCCGGGCCGCTGGGGTTGCCCCCTGGAAGGGGGTGCCCGAGCCACACGCAGTGGGCGAGGCTGGGGGTGATCTTCATCGCGCGACCGTCTTGATGCGCTCGATCATCTCGTCGACCGCCTTGTCCACCGGTACCTTGTCGCTCACCACGCGATTCATCGCCTTGGCCCAGACGTTCTCGTTGTTGAGCACGGTGAACTTGTAGTTCTTGGTGAATTCGAAGGTCACGGTGCCGGCAGCGTACTGGTTGAACACCGACTTGCGATGYGGATCGGCCTGCCAGAACGGGCTCGCCTGCCCCGCCTTGGTGACCGGGAACCAGCGGCCCAGCGAGCCTTCGACGTAGGGCGTGAGGTTCTCTTCCTGCAGCAGGAAGGCGACGAACTCCTTGGCGCGCTGCTTGTTCTTGGCCTCCTTGAACACCACGCCGGTCTTGACCGCGGTGCGGTAGACCATCTTGCTGCCGTCGGGCTTGTTCGGGAAGCCCGCGGTGCGGATGCGCTCGGTGTAGTTCTTCTTGGCCTCCTCGCGCTGCTCGGGCGTGAGCGACGCGTTGTTGGAGTCGTCGAGCCACTTGGCAGCGATCGAGATCGTCGCGTTGTGCGTCATGGCGGTCGTCTTGTTGTGGAAGGCGACGTTGTTGTCCGGGTCCTTCCAGCTCGTGGACGACGGCGGGGTGCAGCCCTTGGTGTAGGGCGCCGTGTAGTCGGTCATCGCGCTGATCAGGCCGGCACGCACCGCAGGGTCGTCGACCAGCAGCTTGCCGCTGTCGTTGACCATCTTCACGTTGTAGGCGTCGGCGAAGGTCAGGAAGGAATAGAACGAATCGCTCGAATCCACGCCCATCGGCATGCCGATGCCGAAGTTGCGCTTGCCGCTCTTCTGGCGACTGGCCGGCTGCACCTTCTCGCACCAGAACGACCAGTAGTCCTTCCAGCCCGTCGGGATGTCCGACTCCTTGAGGCCGGCCTCGTTCAGCATGTCGATCCAGTACTCGATGTGCATCGTCTGCTGCTTGATCGGAAAGGCGTAGTAGGCCTTCGCCTTGGTCTTGTCGTCGTACAGGAAGGTGGTCTCGATGGTGTTCGGCGCAAAGCGCGAGGCGATCGGGGCCAGCACGCTGCTGATGTCCTCGAGCTTGTCGTCGTAGGCCCACTTGCCCGTGACCTGGAAGTCGTAGACATCGGCATAGGCGACATCGGGCGGGCTGCCCGAATCGAGCGCCGAGACGGTCTTGGGGATCATGTCCTGCACCGGATACTGCGAGAGTTCGACCTTCACACCCTTGTGCTTGTCCTCGAACTTCTTGATGGCGGCGAACAAGGCGTCGTCCTCGGCCTTGTAGAAGCCCTTGACCCACCAGACAGTGAGCTTCTCCTGCGCCAGGGCCTGGCCGGCGACCGTCAGGCCCAGTGCCATCAATGTCGGGACCACGAGTGCTTTGAATTTCATTTCTCTTGTCTCCTCTTTCTTGCAACGGAAGGGCTCGATGCACGAGCCGGGGTGGGAAGCAGGAATCCGTGGTGCGCCTCAGGCCGCCGCCCGCAGGCGCGGGGGTGGGCGCGACAGCCGGGGCAGCTGGCGGCGCGAGCCCAGCACGTCGTCGATGTCCTCGCGGGCGCTGTCGATCAGCTTGATGATGGCCCGCTCGGCCCGCGCCGGGTTGCGCGCGATCACCGCATCGAGCACCGCGCGGTGCATCGGCAGCGATTGCGCCGGGCCATCCTTCTTGCTGGTGGAGATCTCGAAGCTGGTGCGCAGCAGCGCATGCAGCGCCTTGCTCATCTGCGCCAGCATGCGGTTGCGCGCACTGCGCAACAGGCCGTTGTGGAAGCGCAGGTCGAAGGTGACGTAGTCGCCACCGAATTCCACCGCGTGCTTCATGCCGGCGTAGGCAGCCTCGATCTCCTCGATGTCCTCCGGCGTGGCGCGCTCCGCCGCCAGCCGGACGGCGGCGGGTTCCACCGCACGCCGCAGATCCTGCAGGTCGCGCAGGAACTCGGGCGTGAGGCCGGCACGCGCCTGCCAGGTGATCACGTCGGGGTCGAACCAGTTCCATTGCTCGTCGGGCAGCACGCGGGTGCCGACCTTGGGGCCGGTGACGATCAGGCCCTTGGCCACCAGCGACTTGACGGCTTCGCGCACCACCGTGCGGCTGACACCGAAGGCCTCGCACAGCAGGGGCTCGGCCGGCATCGGCGCACCGACCGCGTACTGGCGCGAGACGATCGCTTCACCCAGCAGGTCGAGCGTGCGGCCGTGGGTGTTCTTGGCCATGAAACGTCCTGGTCAGGCGTCGACCGGGGTCAACAAGGGCTGACCGGCGAAATGCGCGCGCAGGTTGTCGAAGGTGAGCTGGCCCATGGCTTCGCGCGTCTGCTTCGTGCCGCTGCCGATGTGCGGCGTCAGCACCACGTTGGGCAGGGCGCGCAGCGCCTCGGGCACGTTCGGTTCGTTGGCGAAGACATCGAGGCCGGCGCCCGCGATGGTGCCGTGGCTCAGGGCGTCGATCAGGGCCGCTTCGTCGACCACGCTGCCGCGCGCGACGTTCACGAGGTAGCCGTCGGGCCCGAGCGCCTTCAGCACGCGCGCATCGATCAGGCCGCGCGTGGCAGCACCGCCGGGCGTGATCACGACCAGGAAGTCGACTGCGGCGGCCAGCGACGCTGCGTCGGGATGGTAGGTGTAGCCGACGCCGGCGCGCGGCGAGCGCGAGGTGTAGGCCACGCTCATCTTGAAGGCCAGTGCGCGCTCGGCGATCGCCTGGCCGATGCGGCCCATGCCGACCAGCCCGAGCCGGCCGCCCGTGACCTTGCGGCTCAACGCGATCGGGCCGTGCGTCCATTCGTTGGTGCGCACGAAGCGGTCGGCCTGCGGAATGCGGCGCGCCGTCGCGATCAGCAGGCCGATCGCGAGATCGGCCACATCGTCGTTGAGCACGGCGGGCGTGTTGGTGACCGGCACGCCGCGCTCGTGCGCGGCCGCGACATCGACGCCGTCGTAGCCGACGCCGAAGACCGAGATCACTTCGAGCGCCGGCAGCCGGGCGATCAGTTCGCGCGGCACCTTCGCCTCGCCGTTGGCGACCACGCCGCGGATGCGCGGCGCCACGGCAGCGAAGGCCGCCGGGTCGCTGATGTGGATGCGGTCGTGCAGCGTGTAGTGCTGGCGCAATTGATCCAGCAGGAAGGGCATCAGCGGCGCGACGAGCAGCAGCTCGGGTCGTCCTGCGTTGTCTGGCATCACACTGTCTCCTGCTCGAACCATCGATGCGCACGAAGCGCCCTGCGGCAGCGCCGTCACCCGGTCGCTGTCGATTCAAATCATATGATGATTGAAATCGAGCTTGCGCAGGACAAACCCTGATGGGCAGGCGGCTAGAAGGCCTCGTTCGCCGCGCGCCTGACGAAGCGCCCCGCGCGCGCGCCCGTCGCGCGCCCTTCGGCCGTGTAGCTCAACACCCCATTGACCCAGACGTGCTCGATGCCTTCGCTGAACGCGCGCGGATGCTCGAAGGTGGCGCCATCCTTGACGCGCAGCGGATCGAAGACCACCACGTCGGCCATGTAGCCGGCCTTGAGCAGGCCGCGCTCGCCGATGCGAAAGCGCGCGGCCGACAGGCCCGTCATCTTGTGCACGGCTTGCTCGAGGCGCAGCAGCCCCTTCTCGCGCCAGTAGCTGGCCAGCACGCGCGGGAACGCGCCCCACAGGCGCGGATGCGGGCGCTCGTCGTGCGGCAGGCCGTCGGAGCCGATCATCGACAGCGGATGCGCCATCACGCGCTGCACGTCGTCCTCGCGCATCTGGAAGTAGCAGGCATTGCCGGGCTTCAGGCGCAATGCGGCGTCCTGCTGCGACAGGCCCCACTCCGCGGCGATGTCGGCCAGGTAGCGCCCGCCCATCTCGGGGTGCGCCTGGCTGCCCGTGATCAGGATGTCGATGATGCCGTCGACCAGGTCTTCGCGCAGCACCGTGGAGCCCGCGGTGTACGGGTAGACATCCATGCCGATCTCCTGGCCGCGCGCCAGCGCCTCGATCAGCGACAGGGTCTCGCGCGTGCGGCCCCAGTTGGCGGGGCCGGCGCACTTGTGGTGCGAGATCACGAGCGGCAGCCCCGATTGGCGCGCAGTGAGCGCCGCCTCCTGCAGCGCCGGCAGGATGCCGGCCAGCTCGTCGCGGACATGGGTGGCATAGACGCCGCCGTTGCGTGCCGCCACGCTGGCGACCGCCACCAGTTCCTCGACATCGGCGGCATAGGCCTCCTCGTAGAAGACGCCAGACGACAGCCCCAGCGCACCGGCGTCCATCGCCTCCTGCATGTCGGCCGCCATCGCGGCGCGCTCGGCCTCGTTGGCCGCACGGTCGAGCACCGCCATGTGGCGCATGCGCAGCGCGGTGTGGCCCAGCAGCGCCGCGACGTTCACCGCGGGCCGTGCCGCATTCACGGCGTCGGCATAGGCGCGCATCGTGGCGTGGCGGAACTGGTGCCGGCCCAGCAGCGACAGCGGCGCCCGCGGCGAATCGGTCACCACCGGCGCGAGCGAGATGCCGCAGTTGCCGACGATCACGGTCGTCACGCCCTGCGAGATCTTCGGCAGCATGTCGGCCTTCTCGATCGCGGCCGCGTCGTCGTGCGTGTGGACGTCGATGAAGCCTGGCGCGACGACCCGCCCGCTGCAATCGATCTCGAGCACCGGGCCTTGCAGGTGCAGGCCGGCCAGCAGTGCGGGCGGCGTCTGGCCGGGCGCGGCGATCGACGCGATGCGTTCGCCGGCCAGCAGCACGTCGGCCGTCCAGCCCGGGCTGTCGCTGCCGTCGACGAGCGTGCCGCCCTTGAGCAGCGTGGGGCGGCCGAAGTCTTGACTCGTCATGATCGATCGTCGATTTTTTCCGTGGCGCCCGAGAACTCGGCACTGTCGAAGCCGTGCTTGTGCAGCAGATGCTTGAACTGCGTCAGCCCGCGCGTGGCGACCGGCCCGAGCTTCTGCGCCAGCCGCACCATCAGGATCTCGAGCACCACCAGGTGCGCCAGGTAGGCCTCGGTACCGACGCGCATCACCGCGTCCTGCGGCACCGACACCGCGAGCACCAGGTCCGCGATCTCGGCCAGCGGCGTGTCGGGCTGCGTGAGCGCCACCACGGTGGCGC
>NZ_JBFUCI010000282.1:0-8562 GCF_056405335.1 Variovorax sp. P1_H12_2 | reverse complement strand
GTGCCACTGGCGACATAGCGCAGCGCGTGGCCGTCCACGTCGACCACGCCGAAGCCGGTGGTCTGCAGTCCGGGGTCGATGCCGAGGATGCGCATGCGTCAGATCCGGGCGTTCAGGCGTCGAAGTACCAGCGCACCGCGTGGAAGAACACGGGCGCCGCGAAGCAGAGGGCATCGACCCGGTCGAGCAGGCCGTTGGCGCCGGTCACGCCGACGCCGCGCCGGCCCCAGTTGGGAATGCCGCGGTCGCGCTTGAGCGCCTTCATCACGAGATGCCCCATCGAGCCGGCCACGCAGGCGATCAGCGACACCGCGAGCGCCTGGCCGAACTTGAAAGGCGTGATGAAGGAGAACAGTGCGCCGACCACGCTCGCGATCGCCATGCCGAGCGCCCAGCTGGTCCAGTTGAAGCTGCGGCTCACGTGCGGCGCGAAGGGCTCCTGCATGAAGAGGCGGTGCCGGATCGCGCCCAGCCAGCCCGGGGGCTGGGGCGGTGGCGGCGCGCCTTCCGGCGGCATCGCCTTGCGCCGCGAGACCAGGTGCTGCACCAGCATGCAGGTCTGGACCACGAACACCAGGAAGAACACCAGGAAGGCGCTCTTGCCCTCGTAGCCCGGGAACGACAGCAGCAGCAGCGCCGGCACGTGGCTCATGCCGTAGACGCAGACCATGATGCCCCACTGCAGCTTGGCGTTGCGCTCGAGGAAGTGGCTCGGGTCGTCGGCCAGCGCGCTCACCACCGGGATCGCGAGGAAGACGTAGACCGGGATGAACACCGTGAAGAGGTTGAAGTGTGCGGTCGCGACGAGCCAGAACTGGATCGGCAGCACCACGAAGAAGGCCAGGATCAGGCTTCGGTGGTCGCCGCGCCGGGTCGGCGACAGGGTGATGAACTCGCGCAGCGCCAGGAAGGCGATCAGCGCGAACAGCAGCGTCGCCACGGTCTCGCCCAGGGCCCAGCCGATCCAGAACACCACCGCCATGAACCAGGTGGTGCGCAGCAGCGTGCGGAAATGGTGCAGCTCGCGCTGCCAGATCTCGTCGTGGACCGGATTGCGGCGCTCCCTGAAGCTCAGCATGAAGGCCACCGTGCTGACGATGACGAGCAGACCGAAGACGATCAAGAACAGCGCCGCGACCTGGTGGGTCGCAGAGAGGTTGCGCAGGTACTGGTTCATCTAGACATCCCGCAGCGCGACCACCGCTGCGCGCGCCCGGTCGAGGAAGGGGCGGCGCTCCTCGCCGTCTTCGAGGCGGATCGGCGCGCCGAAGGTGACCGAGCACAGGATCGGCACCGGCACCACCTCGCCCTTGGGCATCACGCGCTGCACGTTGTCGATCCAGGCCGGCACCAGCACCGCCTCCGGGAACAGCTGGGCCAGCGTGAAGAGGCCCGACTTGAACTTCTGCGGCTCGCCCGTGTGGCCGCGCGTGCCCTCGGGAAAGATGATGATCGAGTCGCCGCTTTGCAGCGCCTCGATCAGCGGCTGCAGCGGGGCGAGCGCCTCCGCGCTGCCCGGAGGGGCCGGAGGCGGCTCGGGTTCGGGCGTTGGCCCGGGTTCGGGCAGCGGCTGCGACAGCGGCATCTCGAACTGCGCGGCATGCCCCGGCGCATCGTCGAACGATGGCTCGATCCGCTCGGCGGGCGGTGCCATGGGCGGCGTCGGCGGCACCGTTGCCGCGCCACCGCCGCGCTCCACATAGATCGCGTTGAACACCTCGGTCGTGATCCAGCGCTTGAACGGCGTGTTGGCCCAGTAGTCGCGCGCCGCGATCGGCCGCGTGATGCTGCGCAGCTCCTCGGGCAGGGCGGCCCAGATCATGACCAGGTCGAGATGGCTCTGGTGATTGGCGAAGTAGATGCGCTGCTCGGCCTTGGGGGGACAGCCCCACCAGCGCGCCTGGGCGCCGGTGAGCAGCCGGATCAAGGCCAGCAATCCCCACCCCGTGAACTTTGCAAGCATGTTGCCGATGATACGGGCCGGGTGCCGCGGCTCAGGGCAGTTCTGCGGACGGCATGCGCGCGGCGATCGTGCCCGATCGGTTCGCGAGATAGGCCGAGCCTTGCCGGCGCTCGAAGAATTTCGGGCTTGGGAGCATCACCGCGAGACGCGCCGCCTCTTGCGTGCCGAGCCGCGAAGCAGGCTTCCTGAAGTAGTGCTGAGCGGCGGCCTCGGCACCGAAGATGCCTTCGCCCCATTCGACGTTGTTGAGGTAGATCTCGAGGATCCGCTCCTTCGACAGCAGCACCTCGAGCGCGGTGGCCAGCACCAGCTCCTGGCTCTTGCGCAGCATCGTGCGCTCGCCCGAGAGCAGCAGGTTCTTGGCCAGCTGCTGCGTGATGGTCGAGCCGCCGCGCAACTGGGCCGGGCGCGGCTCCTTGCCGCGCGCGCGCAGCTGCGCGGCGCGCCTTGCGGCGATCTCCTCGGCCTTGGCATTGCGTTGGCGGGCGCGCTCGATCGCCTCCCATTCCACGCCCTGGTGGTAGATGAACTCGCTGTCCTCGCTGGCGATCACGGCGCGCTTGAGCGCGTCCGAGATCTGGCTGTAGGGCACCCACTGCTGGCGCCATTCGCGTTCGCCGTTGCTGCGCCCCCGGGTCGCGAGCTGCCAGGCTTCGGAGCGCTGGAACGCCGTCGACTGCGGGTCGATCACCGCCATCGCGGCAATCCGCAGGATGAAGAAGAGCTGCAGCGCGAAGGCCGCGATCAGCACGCAGCCGAACCAGCGCAGAACGGCCCTCACCGGGCCTCGACGAGAGCGCGCAGTTCGGCCAGCACCGGTGCGGTCGGCGGCCGCACGCCGCGCCAGATCTCGAAGGCCTCGGCCGCCTGCTCGACCAGCATCCCGAGTCCGTCGCGCGGCACGGCACCGTGGGCGCGCGCCCAGTCCATGAAGCCCGCCGCGGCCGGCCCGTACATCATGTCGACCGCCAGCGCGCCCGGCTTCAGCACGCTGGCCGCCACCGGGACCTCGCCGCCGGCCAGGCTCGAGGCCGTGGCATTCACCAGCACGTCGAAGCGGCCCGGCACGCCGTCGAGCGCCTGTGCCTCGAGCGTGACGTGGTGCTGCAGCGCCAGCGCCGCGTGGCGCTGCACCAGCGCGATCGCCTTGGCCAGCGTGCGATTGGCCACCACGACCCGGCGCGGGCCGGCTTCCAGCAGCGGCCCGAGCACGCCGGCCGCGCCGCCGCCCGCGCCCAGCAGCAGAAGTTCGCTGCCTGCGAGCGCAACGCCCGCGTGGATCCGGACGTCGTTGACCAGGCCGATGCCGTCGCTGTTGTCGCCGTGCACGCCGTCGTCGCGAAAGCTCAGCACGTTGACCGCCTTCGCCAGCGCGGCGCGCGGCGTCAGGTGCTGACACAGCGCGGYGGCCTCGAACTTGAACGGCACCGTGACGTTGCAGCCGCGCGCCGTGCCTGCGGCATCGGCGCGGAAGGCCGCCACCGCGCCGGCGAAATCGTCGAGTGGCGCCAGCCGGCGGCCGTAGTCCAGGGTCTGGCCGGTCAGTTCGGCGAAGCGCGCATGAATCCAGGGCGAGCGGCTGTGCTCGACCGGATGCCCCATCACGCAGTACAGGTCGGTCATGTCGGGTGGCTTGTTATCTGGACGAGAGCTGGGTCTCCAGCGTCTCGTCGCGGGTGAACTTGAAGCGCGAGGGCAGCACGATCTGGTCGGTCTGCCGGCGCATCGCGTCGGTGAACTTGCCGAAGCCGCCGATGCTGCGCACGATCGCCTGCGCGCGCCGGTCCAGCGTCCGGTCGCCCGAGCTCTCGACGATGTCGGTCGAGAGGATCTTGCCGTCGTGGTTGACGGTCACCATCATGGTCAGTTCGCCGTACAGCTTCTTGCCGGCGGCCTCGGGGAAGTTCTCGGTGCCGCGCACCTCGATCTTGCGGCGCAGCGCGTCCACGTAGGCCGCATAGGCCGCCTCGCGGGTGGCCGGGCTGATGTAGCGCTTCTTGGGCCGGGCGTTCTCCTCGTTCACGCGGCGTTCGATCTCGGCCAGCAGCTCGACCAGCTGGCGCCGCTTTTCCTCGCGTGCCGCGGCTTCGCTCGGGTTGCCCTGGGCGCGCGGATCGGGCACCGGCATGCTGGCCAGCTGCTGCTTGATCTGGGCCAGCAGCATCTGCTGCTGCTGCTGCATCGCTTCGACCTGGCGCTGGGCGTCCTCCGTCGCGTCGCCGATCGCGGTGAAGGTGGACGGCGGCAGCGGGCTGGTGGCGCGCCCGCGGTCGAGGTCGCCGCCGCCGGCCAGCGAGGCCTGGGCGATGGCCTTGGCCTTGTCCGGGCGCTCGTTGCTCCTGGCGTTGACCAGGATCACCTCGAGCGGCGTCTCCTTGAAGACGCGGTTGAAGGACTCCGGGTCGACGAAGCGGACCGCCAGCAGGACCGCGTGCGCGACGATCGACACGCCGAGCGCGATCTGCAGCGTGCTGAGGTCGCGCAGGTTCATGCGGGCGCGTTCTCCGGTGCGGCCTCGGTGTCGGCCAGGTCGACAGCGATGGCGATCGGGCCGGCGACTTCCTCGTCCTCGCCGCTCTCGTCCTCGGCCTGCGCATCGGCGGGCGCGGCATCGAGGCGCTCGATGACCGTGCCGTGGACGTCGAGCGCGATCTCGTCGACCTCGCCGAGCCGCACGCGCACCCGCGCGCCGCGCTGCAGCCCCTGCGTGCCGGTCACCATGAGCACCAGCGGCAGCGTGTCGGCCCGCGCCAGCGCGCCGTTGGGCACGTCCTTGATCAGCGTGGCCTCGAGTTCGGTGATGCCCTGCTGCTGCAGGTACTTGAGCGTCCAGAAGCGCTCCATGCCGCCCTGGTGCGCGTTGTAGGTGCTGTAGGYGGCGTCGAAGCCCGACAGGATCGAGAACAGGTCGGCGTCCTTGGGCTTGAACGGCGCCGCCAGCGCGGCGGTCTTGCCGTGGCGCGCGGCCGCGATGATCTGCCACTGGTTCACGAGGTCGGTGTAGCGGCGCAGCGGCGAGGTGCTCCAGGCGTAGCTCTTCACGCCGAGGCCGGCGTGCGGCAGCGCCCGCGTGCCCATGCGCACCTTGATGCCGGGCGCCAGGCTGGCCTGGCTGCGGTAGAGGCCGGGTACGCCGAGCTCGCCGAGCCAGCCGCCCCAGCTGCTGTTGGCCAGGATCATGGCCTCGGAGACGATCAGGTCCAGCGGCGCGCCGCGCTGGCGGGTGCCGATCTGCACCGGTTCGTTGCCGGTCGGTTCGCCGTCGTTGCCGACCAGGCGGAAGGTGTAGTCGGGCCGGCTGAAGTTCTCGGGCTTGCCGCGCACCACCTCGCGCTGGGCCTTCAGCTGTTTCGCCAGCCGGAACAGGAAGGACAGCGGCGCGCGCAGCGGGGCCAGCATCGCGGGCGTTTCCGCGGCGCCGGCCGAAGCGTCTTCCAGCCAGGGCTGGGTGATCACCGTGTCGAGCTGGTCATGGCGCAGGTTGGCGACGATCGGCACCCGTTCGAGCCGGGTTTCGGTGCCCTTGAGCGCCAGCGTCTGCTCGTCGAAGGTCGCGTAGAGCGAGACCGCCGGGCAGTCGCGCCCTTCCTGCAGCGTGTAGGCCTCGACCACGTGGTCGGGCAGCATCGTGATCTTGTGGCCCGGCATGTAGACGGTCGACATGCGCGCGCGCGCCACCTGGTCGATCGCGCCGCCGGGCACCAGGGCCAGCCCCGGCGCCGCGATGTGGATGCCGACCACCACCGTGCCGCTGCCAAGCCCCTGCACCGAGAGTGCATCGTCGATCTCGGTGGTGTGCGAGTCGTCGATCGAGAAGGCCTGCACGTCGGCCAGCGGCAGTTCGTCGGCGATGACCGGCGGCTGCAGCGACGGGAAGCCGGTGCCCTTGGGGAAGTTCTCGAACAGGAAGCGGCGCCAGTGGAACTGGTAGGCCGAGTCGATGGCGCCGGCCCGCTTCAGCAGCTCGAGCGGCGGGCGCTGGGTGGCGCGGGCGGCATCGACGACGGCCTTGTATTCGGGCGCGTTCTTGTCGGGGCGGAACAGGATCTTGAACAGCTGCTCGCGCACCGGGGCCGGGCAAACGCCGGCGGCCAGCTGGCCGGCCCACTCGGTGATCTGGGCCTGCACGAGCTTTTTCTTCTCGATCGCGGCCAGCGCCTGCTGGATGATCTCGGCCGGCGCCTTCTTGAAGCGGCCCTTGCCGGCGCGGCGGAAGTAGTGCGGCGCCTCGAACAGGGCCAGCAGCGCCGCCGCCTGCTGCACCAGCGTCGGACGGGCCTGGAAGTACTCGGTGGCCAGCTCGTCGAAGCCGAATTCGCCCTCGGGCGCGAATTCCCAGGCCAGGTCGAGATCGACCGTGGCCGCGAGCGCGCGGCCCTCGGCGATCAGCTCGGCCGGCGAGGGTTTCTCGAAGCGCAGCACGATGTTGGCGCCCTTGACCTTGACCCGCTTGCCGGTCTCGAGCTCCACCTGTGCCGAGGCTTCGGCCTCCGACAGGACGCGGCCGCCCAGGTATTTGCCGGCTTCTTCGAACAATACAAACATGGGGCGGATTCTCCCATGCGCGGCTGCGGCGGAGCGTCAGGCCGGATCGATGAAGGCAAGGACCTCGTCCAGGTGCTGCGTCTCGAAATCCGACAGGGCATGGTCGCCGCCCTCCAGGATCTTCAGCCGGCTGCCCGGATAGCGGTCCGACATGTCGCGCCAGTCGAGCACCTCGTCGCCCTTGGCGATGATCGCGAACACCTGCTCGGGCCGGTCCAGCGGCCCGACCTCGAGCGCGCGCAGCTCGGCGATGTATTCGGGCCGGAAATGGAAGTGCTCCGCCGGATCGTGCCAGAGGGTCTGATCGCCGATGTGGCGCACCAGGTCGCGCGCCGGGTCCACCGCCGGGTTGAGCAGCACCGCCCGGCAATAGGTGGTGGCTGTCACATAGGTGGCATAGAAGCCGCCGAGCGAGGAGCCGACGACCGCCATCGAGCTGCGCGGCCAGCCGGCGATGCCCCCCATCACGAGCGCGATCGCCTCGCGCGGCGAAGGCGGCAGCTGCGGGCACCACCAGTGCAGGTTCGGGTGCTGGCGGGCCACGCGCCGGGCCATCTGGCTGGCCTTGGTGGACCGGGGCGACGAGCGAAAGCCGTGCAGATAGAGCAGGTGGGTGGTGGGCGGCATGCCGCGATTATCCGGAACTGCGGCCGAAAATGGCCCCTGGAGCCCGTCGGCGAAGCTCCGGGCGTCGATAATCGCGGCCCATGTCGGCCGTCTTCCATCAACCTTCGCTCGCGCGGCGCCTGTTGCCCGTGTTCCAGGGCTTCGACGGTTTTCTCGCCTTTGCCGTGCTGCTGCTGGCCTGCGCCGGCATGCTGACCATGTATTCGTCCGGCTACGACCATGGCTCCCGCTTCGTCGACCACGGCCGCAACATGCTGCTGGCCGGCTTCATCATGTTCGTGGTGGCGCAGGTGCCGCCGCAGCGCCTGATGACGCTGGCGGTGCCGATCTACACCCTCGGCGTGGCGCTGCTGGTGGCGGTGGCGCTGTTCGGCATCACCAAGAAGGGCGCCCAGCGCTGGATCAACGTCGGTGTCGTGATCCAGCCCAGCGAGATCCTCAAGATCGCGATGCCGCTGATGCTGTCCTGGTGGTTCCAGCGTCGGGAGGGGCAACTGCGGCCGCTCGACTTCGTCGTCGCGACGGTGCTGCTGGCGGTGCCGGTCGGCCTGATCATGAAGCAGCCCGACCTCGGCACCGCGCTGCTGGTGCTGGCCACCGGCCTGTCGGTGATCTTCTTCGCCGGCCTGTCGTGGAAGCTGATCGTGCCGCCGGTCCTGATCGGCATCGTCGCGGTGGCGCTGATCGTCGGCTTCGAGTCGACGCTGTGCGCCAACGGTTTCGACTGGAAGATCCTGCACGAATACCAGAAGCAGCGCGTCTGCACGCTGCTGGACCCGACCAAGGACCCGCTCGGCAAGGGCTTCCACATCATCCAGGGCATGATCGCGATCGGCTCGGGCGGCCTCGGCGGCAAGGGCTTCATGCAGGGCACGCAGACGCACCTGGAATTCATTCCCGAGCGCACCACCGACTTCATCTTCGCGGCCTATTCCGAGGAGTTCGGGCTGGCCGGCAATCTGGCGCTGATCGCGGCCTTCATCTTCCTGATCTTCCGCGGACTGGCGATCGCGCTCGATGCGCCGACGCTGTTCTCCCGGCTGCTGGCCGGCGCGGTCACGATGATCTTCTTCACCTATGCCTTCGTGAACATGGGCATGGTGAGCGGCATCCTGCCGGTGGTGGGGGTGCCGCTGCCTTTCATCAGCTATGGCGGCACGGCCATGGTCACGCTGGGGTTGGGGCTGGGCATCCTGATGTCCATCTCCCGCGCCAAGCGAATGATCCAGAGCTGACCCCCAGGTTGGCTCACTGCGTGTAGCCGCCCACCCCCTTTCAGGGGGCGCTGCCGGCGGCCCGGCGAAGCCGGTTCCGCGGCAGCCCCCGAACAGACGCGCCGCGCGCAGCCGTCGAACGAACACAGCGCCAGTATCCACCGGCCGGCGCAGCCAGGCCCGTTGGTGAAACACCGCGGAACCGGCTTTGCC
>NZ_JBFUCI010000281.1:0-8583 GCF_056405335.1 Variovorax sp. P1_H12_2 | reverse complement strand
GGCGGTGCACACGCGCTTCGTCGAGGCCCACCTGGGCGATCTGCTCGCCGCCGCCGCGCACATCGACGCGACGGTCGCGAAGACGGCGCGGCCTGCGGCCGCCCCTCGCGAGGCGGCAGCATTGCCGCAGGACGAGGAAGACGGCCTCGTGGTGAAGGCGCCGATGCCCGCCAGGCTGGTGCAGTTCGAGGTCGATGTGGGCGACGTGGTGCCGGCGGGCGCACAGCTCGGTGTGCTCGAAGCCATGAAGATGGAGCATCTGCTGCATGCGCCCACGGCCGGCCGCGTCGTCGCGCTGCTGGCGGCGGCGGGCGACTACCTGGTCGAAGGCCAGTCGCTGGTCAGGCTCGAAGAGATGGACGGGCAGGCGGTCGAAGCCGAGGCGCATGCCGAGCGCCATCTCGACGAGATCCGACCCGACCTGCAGAAAGTGATCGACCGCCATGCGCCGACCCTCGATGCCAACCGCGCCGCTGCGGTGGCCAAGCGCCACGCGCAGGGCGGCCGTACCGCGCGCGCCAACATCGCCGATCTTTGCGACTCGGCCGACGACCCGGGCAACTTCACCGAGTACGGCGCGCTCGCGATCGCCGCCCAGACCCGTCGCCGCACGCTCGAGGACCTGATCGCCAACACGCCGGCCGACGGCATGGTGACCGGCATCGGCAGCATCAACGCGAAGCAGTTCGGGCCCGAGAAGTCGCGCTGCGTGGTCATGTCCTACGACTACACCGTGCTGGCGGGTACGCAGGGCATGCGCAACCACCACAAGACCGACCGCATGCTCGGCATCGCGCACCAGCTGCAACTGCCGGTGGTGCTGTTCGCCGAAGGCGGCGGCGGGCGGCCCGGCGACACCGACATGCCGATCGTCGCGGGCCTGAACAACCACACCTTCAGCCAGTTCGCCGCGCTGTCGGGCAAGGTGCCGGTGGTGGGCATCGTGCACGGCCGCTGCTTCGCGGGCAACGCCGCGCTGCTCGGCTGTGCCGACGTGATCATCGCCACCGAGGCGAGCAACATCGGCATGAGCGGCCCGGCCATGATCGAGGGCGGCGGCCTCGGCACCTTCGCGCCCGAGCAGATCGGGCCCAGCAGCGTGCAGTCGCGCAATGGCGTGATCGACATCCTGGTCAAGGACGAGGCCCATGCGGTCGCCGCGGCGAAACAGTACCTTTCGTACTTCCAGGGGCCGACGAGCGATTGGCAATGCGCCGACCCGCGCGCGCTGCGGCAGGCGATCCCCGAGAACCGGCTGCGCGTCTACGACGTGCGCGCCGCGATGCGCGGCGTCGCCGACACCGGCTCGATGCTCGAGCTGCGCGCCGGTTTCGGCGCCGGCATCGTCACGGCGCTGGCGCGCATCGAGGGCAAGCCGGTCGGCTTGCTGGCGAACAACCCGCACCACCTCGGCGGCGCGATCGACGTCGAGGCCGCCGACAAGGCCGCGCGCTTCATGCAGCTGTGTAATGCGCACGGCCTCCCGCTGGTGGCGCTGTGCGACACGCCGGGCTTCATGGTCGGCCCCGAGATCGAGGCGCAGGCGCAGGTGCGCCACGTCTGCCGCATGTTCATGGTGGCCTCGCACCTGCGCGTGCCGTACTTCGCGGTGGTGCTGCGCAAGGGCTACGGCCTGGGCGCGCAGGCCATGACCGCCGGCGGCTTCGACGCCCCGGTGTTCACGGTCGCCTGGCCCACCGGCGAATTCGGTGCGATGGGGCTTGAAGGCGCCGTGCGGCTCGGCTTCCGCAAGGAACTCGAAGCGGCGGCGGTGGGCGCCGAGCGCGATGCGCTGTTCAAGAAGCTGGTCGCACAGCAGTACGCGAACGGCGAGGCGATCCACATGGCGCAGACGCTCGAGATCGACGCGGTCATCGATCCGGCCGACACCCGCGCCTGGCTGGTGCGTGGGCTCGCCTCCGCGTCCGCGGTGCGGCCGTCGGCCACGGCCTACGTCGACACCTGGTGAAAGCCGGACCCGGTTTTTCGTAGACTGTGCGCTTCGCATGAAGCCGCTTTCTCGATGCCTGCCGACGCTGCTGCTGGGCGCCCTGCTGATCGGTGCCCAGGTGCCGGCGCGACCGGCCGATGCCGGCGTGGTGGTGGCCTTTGGCGATTCGATCACCGAGGGCGCGGGGGTCGTCGAGGAGCAAGGGCGCCCGGTCCGCTACCCCGAGCGGCTGGCCGCCAGGCTGCGCGCGAAGCCCGGCGGCGCCGCACCCGTCGCGGTGATCAATGCCGGCATCTCGGGCAACCGCCTGCTGGCCGACGGGGTCGGACCCAAGGGCATCGCCCGGTTCGAGCGCGATGTGCTGGCGCAGCGCGGCGTGACCCATGTCGTGATCCTGCTCGGCATCAACGACATCGGCTTCAGCATGCCGGAAGGCGCCACCGGGCCGATCCGCGGCCAGCCCGCTGCGGATCAGATCGCCGCCGGCCTTCAGTACTTGATCGAGCAGGCGCGCGCGCGCGGGGTCAAGACGCTGCTGGGCACGCTGCCGCCCTTCAAGGGCTCGGCGTACTGGAGCAAAGAGAAAGAATCACGTCGGCAAGCCGTGAACCGCTGGATCCGCGGCCGCCAGGACATCGGCGGGGTGGTGGATTTCGACGCGGCGCTGCGCGACCCCTCCGATCCGCAGGCATTGAATCCGGTCAACGACAGCGGCGACCATCTCCATCCGGGAAATGCGGGCTATGCGGCGATGGCCAACGCGATCGATCTTCGGCTGCTGCTGAAATAGACCTCGGTGCCAGCAGCCAGGCGCTTCATTGGAAGAGCTTGAAGACCAGGGGCATGAGCAGGGCGGCCAGCACGACCTGCATGCCCAGTGCGAGCCCCGCATAGGCGCCGGCATCGGCGTCGACATGCAGCGCGCGGGCGGCGCCGATGCCGTGCGCCGCGGTGCCGAGCCCGAAGCCGCGCGCGGCGAAGCCCGTGGCGTCGGTGCCGATGCGCAGCGCATCGAAGAGGTACTTGGCGGACAGCGCGCCGATCATGCCGGTCAGCACGGCGAACACCGCCGACAGGGCGGGAATGCCGCCGATCTTCTCGGAGATGCCCATGGCGACGGGCGCCGTCACCGACTTGGGCGCGAGCGACAGCACGACGTCGTGCGGCAGGCCCACGGCCCAGCCGAGCGCGACCGCCGAACCGGCGGCGGCAGCGCCGCCGAGCAGCGCGGCGAGCAGCAGGCGGCCGAAGCGCGCCCGCAGTTCGGCGCGCCGCTGCCACAGCGGCCAGGCCAGCGCCACCACGGCCGGTCCGAGCAGGAAATGGATGAATTGGGCGCCGGCGAAATAGGTCGGGTAGTCGACGCGCGTGGCGAGCAGGCCGCCGGCGAGCACGACGACCGACCACAGCACCGGGTTCGCCCAGGGCGCGCCGCCGGCCCTCGTGTAGGCCGCGTTCGCCAGCAGGTAGACGACCAACGTGGCCGTGAGCCCGAACAGCGGGGTGGCCGAGAGGTAGATCCACAGTTCGACGAAGCGCGGCATGCGAGTAGAGCCTTTTCAGGCCCCTAGAGCGGATGGTTCTTCCGGTCGGGCCAGAAGAGCACCAGGGCCGTGACCGCGAGGCCGATCCAGGTCGACAGCGCAATCACCAGCAGCATGCGCCCGCCGTACTGGCCGAGCAGCGCGAGGTGCGTCATGACGCCGACGCCGACCGGCACGAACAGCAGCGAAAGATGCGCCAGCAGGAAGCTGGCGCATTCGGACACCGGCTCGCGCACGGCGGCGAAACGCAGCCCCGCGAGCATCAGCATCATCCCGAGCACCGGGCCCGGCAGCGGCAGCGACAGGCCGCGCGAGAGCAGTTCGCCGACCGACTGGAATACCAGCAGCCAGGCCATTCCGCGCAGGCCGTTCATCGAGGGTGGCGCTTACTGGCTCGGCAGGCGCCGGATCGTGTCGACGTCGACCTGGGGCGAGGTCATGAAGTCCTTTTCGACTTCGCCGAGGAGCTCGACGCGGGTCTTCTCGTCGATGGTTTCGCGCGGGAAGATCTTGTCGTCGATCTCGACACGGATGGTGCCGGTGCCGTCGCTGAACTCGTACTTCTCATGGCCCACCTTCTTGAGCAGCACGCCTTGCAGCAGGACCTGCTGGTCGTCCTTGCCGGTCTTCAGCACAGTGGCCACCGTGGTCAGCTGCGTGCCCGAGGGGCCCACGTACTGGGCCATGGCGATGCCGGCAGTGCCGACGGCCAGCAGCGCGAGAAGGTAGTGTTTCCAGGTCCGCATGAGATGTCCTTTTTTTTGTCGATCGTGCGAGTCGCCATCACTGTACGACACGACGAATGCGGTTCGTGCCTTCAACGGAACACGACGGTGCGGTGCCCGTTCAGGAGCACCCGGTGCTCGCTGTGCCACTTCACGGCCCGCGCCAGCACCTGGCTCTCGGTATCGCGGCCGCGGGCCGTGAGGTCCTCGACCGTGTCGGTGTGGTCGGCGCGCTCCACGTCCTGCTCGATGATCGGGCCTTCGTCGAGGTCGGCGGTCACGTAGTGGGCGGTGGCGCCGATCAGCTTCACGCCGCGGTCGTGCGCCTGGTAGTAGGGCTTGGCGCCCTTGAAGCTCGGCAGGAACGAGTGGTGGATGTTGATGGCGCGGCCGGCCAGCTTGCCGCACAGGTCGTTGCTGAGGATCTGCATGTAGCGCGCCAGCACCACCAGTTCGGCGCCTTCGGCCTCGATGATCTCCAGTTGCTTCGCTTCGCCCTGCGCCTTGTTCGCGGCGGTCACCGGAATGTGGTGGAAGGGGACGTTGTAGCTCGCGGCCAGCTGGTAGAACTCGCGGTGGTTCGAGATGATGGCGCGCACGTCGATCGCCAGCAGACCGCTCTTCCAGCGGAACAGCAGGTCGTTGAGGCAGTGGCCTTCCTTGCTGACCAGGATCACGGTCTTCATCGGTTCGGCGGCGGCGTGCAGCTTCCAGCGCATGCCGAATTCGGCCGCGAGGGTGGCGATCTGCTCGCGCAACTGGGCTTCACCCTGCTCGCAGGCGAAGCGCACGCGCATGAAGAACAGGCCGGTGTGGTGGTCGTTGTACTGCGCCGCTTCTTCGATGTTGCCGCCGCGCTCGAGCAGGAAGCCGGAGACGGCGTGGACGATGCCGGTGCGATCGGGGCAGGAGAGGGTGAGGATGTACGCGGGGTTCATAAGGCCCGCCATTGTCGCAGGGCCCGCCGGCGCGGCCGCCTGGTGCCAAAATGCCCACTTCCCCGCCGCCAGACCCAACCTCGCAGGAGTGACTTCATGGCCTTCAACGACGACTTCAGCATGGACAACCAGTGGTTGCCCTTCACCCCCAACCGTTCGTTCAAGAAGGATCCACGGGTCTTCGTGGCGGCCGACGGGATGGAATTCACCACCCACGACGGCCGCAAGGTGATCGACGGCATCTCCTCGCTGTGGTGCGTGGGCGCAGGCCACAACCGCAAGCCGATCAACGAGGCGATCAAGAAGCAGCTCGACACGCTCGACTACGCGACCGCGTTCCAGGTCAGCAACGACCGCGCTTTCAAGGCGGCCGAGACGATCGCCGCGATGGCGCCGGGCGACCTCAACAAGGTGCTGTTTTGCAACTCGGGCAGCGAAGCGGCCGACACCTCGATGAAGGTCGCGCTGGCCTACCACCGCGCCCGGGGCGAGGGGCACCGCAACGTCTTCATCGGCCGCGAGAAGGGCTACCACGGGGTCGGTTTCGGCGGCATGTCGGTCGGCGGCATTCCGGGCAACCGCAAGGTGTTCGGCTCGGCTTTCCTGCCGCGCGTGGACCACATGCGATTCATCCACGACCCGGTGAATCACGCCTACATCCACAACCAGGAGCCGGTCTGGGCCGAGGATCCGCTGGCCGAGCTCGAGCAGCGCATCCTGCCGCTGCACGACCCGAGCAACGTGGCGGCCATCATCGTGGAGCCGGTCGCGGGCTCGGCCGGCTGGTATCTGCCGCCCAAGGGCTACCTGCAGAAGCTGCGCGAGATCTGCGACAAGCACGGCATCCTGCTGATCTTCGACGAGGTCATCACGGGCTTCGGACGCATGGGCACCAATTTCGCGTCGGACTTCTACAGCGTCGTGCCCGACATGCTGAATTTCGCCAAATGCGTGACCAACGGCGTGATTCCGCTCGGCGGCGTGATCTGCCGCGACAAGCTCTACGACGAGATGATGAAGACCTCGGCGCCCGAGCACGTGGTGGAGTTCTTCCATGGCTACACCTATTCGGGCCACCCGGTGGCCTGCGCGGCCGCCCTCGCGACGCTGGAGCTGTTCGAGAAGGAGCAGCTGTTCGCGCGCGCCGGCGAAATGGGCAAGGTGCTGGGCGATGCCTTCCACAGCGCGTTCAAGGGCCTGCCCAACGTGGTGGGTATTCGAAGCCTGGGCCTGGCCGCGGCGGTCGAGTTGGCGCCGATCGCCGGCGCGCCGGGCAAGCGCGCCTACGACATCTTCCTGGACTGCTATCACAAGGGCGCGCTGGTGCGGCCCGCGGGTGACGTGCTGGTGATTGCGCCGCCCTACATCGTCGAGAAGTCGCACATCGACACGCTGGTCAACACGCTGGCGGATTCGATCAGGAAGAACGCTTGACGCCGGCGCAGTAGTCCTTCCCGGGCAGCGCGGGGGTCARCCAGACGGCGTCGAAGGCGCCGGGGCCCATGTCGGAATCCCCCGCCTGCATCTTCACCGCCTTGACCGAGACGTCGGTCGGCAGGTGCTGGGGAACGCCGAGCAACTTGTTGCTGTGGCCGGCGCCGCTCACCAGCAGCACCGTCTTGCCCGGCACCTTCGCCTTGATCACGGCCTGCGCCATGGCGCGGTCGCGGGCGATCTGGATCCGGGTCATCGGCACGATCTGCGACTCGGGCAGAAGATTGCAGTGGCCGCTGCGCACGGCCTCCTGCTGGGCGGTGCGCGCACCGTCCGACAGCTGGGCATCGAGCGACACGTCGGCCATCGCATCCTTCATGTGGGCGCGCCGCAGGTTGGCGCCGATCACGGGCACGCCAGCGCGCACCGCGGCCATCACCACCGGACCGTAGGCGGTCCAGGGCCAACCCTTGTCGTTCCAGCTCAGCGCGGCCTGCACTTGCATTTCGGTTGCATCGGCCGGCAACTGGTTTGTGCTGCTGCCTTCTTCGACCATCTCCAGTGCAACGACGGCCAATCGGCCGCTTTGCACCAGGGCCTCGACGGTTTCACGCTCGATCTGCTGGTGTTCCGCGGCATCGTGCTGTTCGCCCAGCAACAGGGCGTCGGCCGGCATCTGCGCCGCCACGCGGCGGGCGACCGGTTCTCCGGTGCCGGTGGTGGGGCGGGGCGTCGTGCAGGCCGCCAGCAAGGCGGCGCCGAGGACCAGCGCCACACGAGCCGGATGACGAAGAGAAGAGGAGGGTGCGAGGGGGCGTCGAAGCGTCATCCCGCGATGCTACTGGCCGCCGGTATCCTTCAGTGCACCAGGACCGGAGTGTGCGCCAACTCGGCGTAGCCTTCGAGCGTGTCCTCGACCTCTTCCTGGGTCGGGGTGTTGAGTTGCCAGGCGGCGATCTGCTGCTGGAACAGTTCCGCCCAGGAGCCGTCGAGGTAGACCTCCTTGCCGGAGCGCTTGTCGACGATCTCGAAGCCATGGCGCGCCAGCACCGGCAGGTGGGGCGCCGCGGGCACCTCGCCTTCGGTCGGCTGCACGTGCACGACGACGAAGGAGTCGGAGTCGTAGAGCATTTGCATGGCGGGTCCTGTCAGGATGTCGATGGCATTCATGATGCTTAGATAGCAATCAACGCGCCAGTTTCAATATCCATCGTTGTTTTGTAGGCGGGCGCCTTTTTCTGCCTGTTTTTCAGGGATTGGAGGCGCGCAATGGCACCTGGTTTCGCATCTGCAGGTCGATGAAGTCGCCGTTGGTCTGGGTTTGCTTGATGCGCACCGGCAGCCAGCCCAGCGCCGGGGCCAGCCACAGCTCGATCCTGTCGTCGAAGGGCTTGCGTGGGTTGCGCGTGAGCTTGCGGGTCTGGAAATCGCCGGCGGGCACGCTGAGCGCCTCCTCGCCTTCGACGTTGAAGGTCCAGATCTCGGCGTCCCGCGGTCCGACCGTTTGCACCGCGATCACGGCACCGGGCGGGTAGCGTGCCGAATCGCCGGCCAGCAGGCCGCCGAGCTGCAGCACCACGCTGAGCCGGTCCTGCGCACCGGCCAGGAGCATCTCGCTCGGTACGTTGCTGCTGAACACGACCAGCCCCTTGTCGCGGTCGAAAAGGGAGGTGACTTCGGCCTTGCGCCTGTCGGAGAAGCGCAGGGGTTCGATGCCGGTCGGACCGATGCTTCCGGTGCTGCGCTGGCTGCGCAGGGTCTTGAAGAGGAAGGTCCACGACAGCGTCGCGTCGTAGTGGCTGCCGTCCTGCAGCCAGACGAGCTCGCCGAACACGCCCTGCAGGGGCTGCGCCCCCTGCTGGGCGGTGGCCGCGAACGCCAGCCGGACCGAGCCCGAAATCTGCAGCGCCACCGGGCCGGCGATGGTGCCGGCCGTCTCGCCGCCGCCTGCTCCGCCTCCACCGGATGCCCCGGATGCACCGGATGTGGGC
>NZ_JBFUCI010000280.1:0-8584 GCF_056405335.1 Variovorax sp. P1_H12_2 | reverse complement strand
GCTCGTGGCCCCGGCCGACGGCGTGATACTGCGCCGCGATGGCGAAGCCGGCCAGTTCGTGCCTGCCGGCCAAGCGGTGTTCACGCTGGCCTGCTGTGCGCCGTTGCGCGTGACGGCCGAGGTCGACGAAGAAGACATCGCACGCGTCGAAGTGGGCCAGAAGGTCTCGATGCGCAGCGATGCCTTGCCCAACCGCCTGTTCGAAGGCGAGGTGGGCGAGATCACGCCCAAGGGCGACCCGGTCTCGCGCAGTTACCGCGTGCGCATCCGGCTGGCCGACGCACCGGCGGTCGATGCCGGCCCGATGCGCAGCGGCATGACGATGGACGCCAACCTGATCGTGTCGCGGCGTGAAGGCGCACTGCTGGTGCCCAATCGCACGCTGAAGTCGGATGTGGTGTGGGTGTTGGCACAAGGCCGACTGCAGCGGCGCACCGTGGTCAAGGGCGTCGTCGGTGGCGAGCGAACCGAGATCGCGTCCGGGCTCGCGGATGGCGAGATGGTCGTGCTGTCGCCGCCCGATGCGCTGCGCGACGGGCAGCGCGCGCGCGGCGTGCCGGCTCCGGCGGCTCCGGCGGCATCGCGCAGGAATTGATGTGATGACGATCGCCCTCGACGTCGCGCTGGCGCACCTGACGAGCCGCAAGCGGCAAACGCTGGTCTCGCTCACCGGCGTGGTGCTCGGCGTCGCATTCTTTCTCGCCGTGTCGGGGCTGATGCGCGGCTCGGAGACCGACTTCCTCAAGCGTCTGGTCGACAACAGTCCGCACATCACCGTCTACGACGATGTGCGCCAGGGACGCGTGCAACCGGCCGCGCTGAGTTGGCCGGATGGCGCGGTCAGCGTGCGCAACGTGCGACCGCTGCGCGAAACGCGTGGCATCCGCGGCTGGCAGCAACGCCTCGCCATGATCGAGACGCTGCCGGGTGTGAGGGCCACGCCGGTACTTGCCGACGCGGCCGTGCTGACCTTCGCCGGACGCCAGCAGGGGGTCACCTTGTCCGGGGTGGTGCCCGAAAAGATGAAGCATGTGACGACCATCGAGGAGAAGATGCTCGAGGGTTCGCTCGACGCGCTGTCCGCCGATCCCAACGGCGTCGTCATCGGTCGCGGGCTGGTCGACAAGTTCAGCCTGCACCTGGGCAGCACACTGATCGTGCTGGCCGCCGACGGCACCAGCCGGTCCTTGCGCGTGGTGGGCATCTTTCGCACCGGCAACGCCGCCTATGACGAAGCCCAGGCCTTCGTGCTGCTCAAGCGGGCGCAGTCGCTGCTGGGGCGCGAGAACCGCGTCAACCGAGTGATCATCCAACTCACCGACCCCTACACGGCGCAAAGCGTGGCGCAGACCATCGAAGCCGCCACCGGCTACAAGTCCGTGTCGTGGATCGAGGCTTCAGAAGACCTGCTGAGCCTGCTGCTTGTGCGCAACATCATCATGTACAGCGTGGTTTCGGCGATATTGGTGGTCGCCGCATTTGGCATTTACAACACGATCTCGACCATCGTGATGGAGAAGACACGCGACATTGCCATCATGAAATCGATGGGTTTCCATCCGCGCGACCTGCGCCGCATTTTCCTTCTCGAAGGGCTGATCGTCGGAGTCATCGGCAGCGCCTTGGGCGAGTTGCTTGGCCTGGTGCTGATGTATCTGATGGAGCAGATCGAGATCAGGCCGCCCGGGGTGACCGAGGTCGTGCATCTGCCGATGTTCTGGGGCGCCGAACAGTATGTGCTGGCGGCGGCGTTCGCGATGCTGTCGTGCGTCGCGGCCTCGTATCTGCCCGCGCGGCGCGCCGGGCGCGTGCGTCCGGTGGACATCCTGCGGGGTGCGGCGTGAGTGGTGCTCAATCGCCGTCCGGCCCCGTGATTCGCGTCGAACACGTGACGCGCACGCTCGGCGGCGAAGTGCCTGTCACGCTGGTGAACGACGTCAGCCTGCAGATTGAACGCGGCGAATTCGTCTGCGTGATGGGACCGTCGGGTTCCGGCAAGTCCTCGCTGCTGTACTTGCTGGGGCTGCTCGACGCACCCACCCAGGGGCGCGTCTGGATCGACGGCGAAGACACGAGCGGGTTTGATGAGGACCGGCTCACCGATTTTCGGCTGGTGCGGCTGGGCTATGTATTCCAGTTTCACTTCCTGTTGCCCGAATTCAGCGCGCTCGACAACGTGACGCTGCCTATGCGCAAGCTCGGCCGCGTCTCCATCGAAGCGGCCAGGGCGCGCGCCGGCGAGCTCCTGGACAGGATCGGGCTGGAGGGCCAGCACCACAAGCGGCCAAGCCAATTGTCGGGCGGCCAGTGCCAGCGCGTGGCGATCGCCCGCGCGCTAGCGAACGACCCGCTTGTGGTCCTCGCCGACGAGCCAACCGGCAACCTCGATTCGGCCGCCAGCACCAACGTGCGCGACATCCTGCGCAACCTGACTCACGAGTTCAACAAGACCGTGGTCGCCGTCACACACGACGCCGACTTCGCCTCGGCCGCGGACCGGCGAATCGGTATCGTCGACGGCCGCATCGATATGGCGTGGCGGCCGGGATGACCGCACGACGGTCGGTGTGCGCGCCGGCGGGCCCAGGGCGCGAACAGCCGTTCTGGGGAGCTCTGCGTTCATGCTGAGCGGTGTCTATCGCTGGCTGGACGCTCTTGGCCCGTGAGCGGCTGGCCGTCCCATCTTGCTGCTCGGTGACGGGGGCGCCGCCACGTCCGTGTCATTTCTTCGGACTTCAGCGGCGACGTAGGAACTCCGGCTCACCTGGGCAGACTTGCCATTTCAGGTTCCCGCCTGATGTCGCGCCTGAAAAAACGCCGTCATATGGAGCATCGCGAAAATAGGCACGAGGTAGGCTGGGATGAGCAGGAGCGGCAACAGTGCCATCGGGCTGGTCGTAGGCTCCCCGGCGACTCCGACGGCGAGGCTCGCAGTGAGTGCCCCGGTGCCAACGGCCACGACGAGGTCCAATAGCCCGAGCGCATTCCATACCATGAAGGTCTTGCTGGCGGCGAAGCCGGGCCGGTTGATCAGGGCAGCCAGCATCCAAGGCGCGGTCAATCCGATCGCGATGTCGCCAAGTCCTGCGGGCCAGGCAAAGCTGCCCGGCAAGACGCCAGAGGTGTGTAGCGCCAGGARGACCAGCCCGGCCAGTCTCCACGCCTGGACCGCCATCATGAAGCGAAGGTCAGCCGTCAGAACAAGTTCTCGGAATGAGCGCGAGATCCGATAGCCGGCGAGAAACACGACGATGGGTGCCGTGACGCCGATCAACAATCGCAAGGGCGGCGAGCCGGGGGGCGTGACGAAGGCACCACTGGCGCCCAGCAGCATGACGAGGATGAACCAGGCGGCCAGCACGATTGCGACGACCCGCCTTGTGCCCGGAAGGGCTGGCGGCCTCGACTGAGTGGGTTGCGACAGGACAGCATTTGACATGGCATCTCCTTTGCATAGTAACTTGCACTTTGCAAGTTACTATCAACGTAGCATACTAACTTGCATTTTGCAAGTTACTCGCGCGGACGACGCCGCGACAGATGGAAGCGAAGATGAACAAGCCGGAAGATGGATTTCGAAGATCGGTCTGCCCCGTTGCCAACACGCTCGATCTGGTGGGGGACAAATGGTCGTTGCTCGTCATTCGGGACATGCTCCACGGCAAGCGCACCTTTGGAGAGCTGTTGGACTCGCCTGAGAAGATTCCGACCAACATCCTCGCCGATCGGTTGAAGCGCCTCGAGGCCGCCGGGATCGTCGAGAGCTCGGCATACCAGGAGCGTCCGGTTCGCTATGCGTACGTGCTCAGTGAGAAGGGCACCGCCATGGGAGACGTTCTGCTCGCGTTGGTGCGATGGGGCAAGAGGCACATACCAGGTACGCAGACCTTGAGTCGCCCCACCCGCGCCAAGACGGAGCGCGCGCGCCAGCGGCATCGTTGAAAATCCGCTGGCGCGAGGCCCCAGCGCTCGCGCCTGGCGCCTGGCGCCGGCTCACTGGGATTGATGAACCGGCCAGCACAGCCGGGCGGCCGGATAGCGGCCGTTCGCCAAGGACTCCATCTGGCCGTGAGCCGTCTCAGCATACCGGCCCACGATCGGCCACCGAGACTTGTCCTCCCGACGGAAAGTTCAAGACCTGGGGAGATGCTCGACGACCCGCTGGAGCGGGGCTTCCATGAACAGCAGGCGCTGCGCGAACGCCGGTCGGTGCGCGCAACTGAGTGCGCACCAAAGCTACCGTTCAGACGAGGTCTTCACTAGCGGACCTCGGCTGTCGCAACGCGGGCCCACCTTTCACGGGCCGTTGAGCGCCTGCGGCCCCCGACCGGCCACGAACGTCTGCCGACGCCGAGCGGCCACCAGGGTCACCGCCGCACAACACACCAGGTTGAGCATCGCAATCAGCGAGAAGAACAGGTCGCAGGCGACGAAGGCCCCATAAGCAACAGCCGTCGCATTGGCCACGACCCAGGATCCCCAGGTTAGCAGGGAGATGTCGCGTGCGCCGTCAGCGCTGCGCCAAACCGCCCTCAATTGCGGTACGTAGGTGAATATCCGCGCCGCGTTGGTCAGGATGTAGAGCCAAGCGATCATTGTGTCTGACACGTGGGGCGCCGGAATGGGAAGCAGGGTCATCTTGCGGCGATCAGCGTCGGTATCGAGTTGTAGACGCCGGCAAGGATCATGACGAAGCTTTCGATCCACTGCGGTGGTCGCAGGCGTGTCGATTCACTGGCGAGCCTCCGCATTGAAGAGCCAGGTGTCGAGAAGCGCCGTTCCCTCCGGGCCTACGCGGAGCGCCCGGCCCTTTCCCGTGCGCGAATTGAGCGTGTAGACCCACAGCACCCTTGTGCCGCGCGCTGTTGCGAAGATCGATTCGCCTTCCGACTCGGCAAGTGCAATTTGGTTGCCGAGACCCGCACAGCCTACGCCCGCACGTGAGGCGAATCCGCAGTCGGGGCGCTCGGGTCCGTTCAGAAGCGACGCCACCGAAGGTTGTTCGGTCGGCCAGAATGTGACCTCCTCGAGCCGTTCGCGCACGCAGGCCTGCTCCGCGCCATTCATGACCCCATCGAGCCCGTTGTGGGGAAACTCGTATTTGCGCACCAGCAGCACACCACTTCGGGTCGTCGGATTGACCAGCAGCACGATCCACGACGCACCGGCGTGCTCGCGCAGCAGACTGGCGCGCAATCGTTGGCGGAGCTGCGCGACGAATCGCTCTCGTTCGCCGGACTGGATGGCGCCGCTGTCCATCGCCCGCTCGGCCACTGTCCCGGCATCCAAGGACATCGCGGCCATCGCCTCGAGCTCGACGCGCACGCGCGAATTCAACGCGCTGCGAGTCGAGACCCCATCGGAGGCGCTGGCATCGCTGGCGATCTCGTTCGCATAGAACAAGCCGGTATAGCCGGCTTGCGTCGTKCCTCTGATGGCTTGCTTGAGCGAACGGCATTCGCCATCTGCATGCGCCGTGCCAAAAGCCAACATGCCAGCCACCAAAAACAGAACAATATGCAGCCACCTGGTTGCGACGCATGTCATCGAGACGGCGTAACGTCGATGTTGTACAGCCTTCCAGGACGTGAACGCAAAAACCGCTGCTCCCATGCAAGGTTTCATCGCCGACGCCAGACCTGGCCAAGCCAACCCGATCAAGGGGCCGGCGAACAACAACGCCGGACCGCGGCGGTCTGCAAAACCGAGTAGGGACTTCATCGTGGGCTCTCCTCCTTCAACGGTCTGCGGTGGCTGCCCGTGGAAGGCATGGTCGCGGCGCCTGCGCTGCCCGGCGCACCAACGTTCAATACTGACCGGCGGGCCCTGGCGTCGTTGTGAGATGACTCAAGCAGGCGGCCGCCGGCCAGCCGCGCCTGCGGCAGGCCTTCGCCCCAGTCTGGTACGCGTTAGATCAGGCTCGGGCGCGCACGGCAGGCCGAGTTGGCGCTTCGAAGGCACTGGTCAGCCGGCTGCTGACCGACCTGACCAAGGGCGGCTACGTCGAAGTCTCCGGCGAGCGCATCGCGCTGTCGGAAAGTTGCCACTCCGCTGGTAACTGCGCTACTTTTCGTAGCGCACGACGCCGTCCCAACGGCCACTTATGGCGGCTGGACTTGGGTTGTACGATCGCCAGCGCAGTCATCRAACCCTTAACCGTGGTGCCGGCTGTCTCCAGTCTTCAGGCGTCCGATTGCGCGCCCCKCGGCTCCAAGAGGCGGGGTGCGTGCGCCGTTGGATTGAGACGCCGGGAAGCGCCTCTTCCATGGCGGCCACTACCTCCAGACGAAGCCAGGGCACTCTATCACCCTTCGTGCAGAGGCACGCGACAGCATCGCCCGCTTCAAAGATCTTCCGAAGCCGCCTCTGGAAGCAGGCCTTGCCGTTCAACGTCCAAACAGCATGAAAAATCTTGTCACGGCAGACGCTGGTGCTGTGACTGAGAGAACATTGGTACTGCACAGCATTGACCAAGATGACTGGCAGGTCGATCGATGCATTCAGGCCAATCACTTCGCGAAGGAACTGCGCTAGATTGCGCCCCGTTGGCCCTTTGGCAGGCGCCGGGTCGCCGTCGAACTCGCTTGTGTGTGGGGACTCGAGGACGATGATCAGTGCGGGCCGGTGCGGGCGCTCCGACGCCGGGGCGCGGGTCGTTATCTTCCCGAGTCGTTCCAACTCGCACAGCATGCCAACATACTGATCGGGGCAACTGCGAAGCTCCAACGGTCCTTTGGCCACTTGGCCGCTACGCGCCACGATGGCGCTGAAATCGATCGTCAACAGGAAACCCTTTCAAAGTTGATTTAGCGTACGACCCAGCATGTTTGGCATCAACGGGCATCGACACTGGGCGGACGGAGACCGACAACGCAGGTGTGGCCAATTGGCACTTTATGGAACGGTCAGGGCAGTTTCCGAACCTTCCGGGCGAACTCACGCTGAGACGTCGAGTCCGGTCATCCAGTTGCCAAGGAGATCCCGGTAGCAACGACCGGTCCCAAGGCATATCAGACTTCGTCCGCGATCCACCCGCCTCACCGACTGCGCCAACCCAGTTTCGAAGCCCGATCGAACGGCCGCTTTTCACGTCGCCGAATTGGTAGTCCGGCCCTGAAGAGACATCCACTTTCCTGATCTCGTTGCCGCAAAGCTGCCGGCCGAGCCCGCCCACAGGGACCTGAAGGAAGTCCCGCAGCGGAGGGCACACATCGGCAGGCAGCAGACGGAGCGGTTGAGGCGCCGAGCACGACTTGAGGCTTACCATCGCTGCATGGACTCACGCGAGACCGCCCCCTCCCCCGAACGCAATAAGCAGCCGATCCTCGAGGTACTTGCGCGCGTATTGCCGCCACGCGGCCTCGTGCTCGAGATCGGCAGCGGCACCGGGCAGCACGTGGCGCACTTCGCCAGGGCTTTGCCCGCCCTCACTTTCCAGCCCAGCGAGATGGACGTGGAGCGCCATGCTTCCATCGAGGCGTGGGTGGCCGAAGGCAACCTGTCGAACGTAAAGCCGCCCCTCGCCATCGATGTCACGAAGCATCCCTGGCCCGTATCCGCGGCCGACGCGGTCGTGTGCATCAACGTGATTCACATCTCCCCGTGGGAGGCCACGCTCGCGTTGGTGGCGGGCGCCGGCAGGATCCTGCCCGCCGGTGGCGTGCTTGTGACCTACGGCCCGTACATGCGCGTCGGCGCGCATACGTCGCGGAGCAATGAAGCGTTCGATGCGAGACTGCGCGCAAGGAATCCGCTCTGGGGCGTGCGCGACATCGACAAAGTGGCGGAAGTGGCGGGCAATGAAGGCCTTGTGCTGGAGGAGGCCGTACCAATGCCGGCAAACAACTTCACTCTGGTCTGGCGGAAGTAAAACGGCGCACTCCCCGGCGCGCGGGCCCTCATCGACGCGTTTGCTTGAGCACCAAAGCTGTCGGCCACGAATGGCGGGAACTGGCCGGAACTGCCTGTTCGCCAAATTCGCCGATAGCAGTCCTTGGCCAATCGGGCGATTTCACGCCGAAGGTCAGCTACCAGTGACGGCCGCGAACTGGTGCTCGCGGCCATCAGGAGTCGTTCACGACGGTCAGCTATGAGGATGCCCAGTGCCGCCAGGACAAGCGCGACACCAAGCAACAGGGCCGCTGGAACAAGCGGGATCAACTTCAGCGGCAACCTGATCGGCGTGCGCCATCGCTCCATCGGCTTCGGCCAGGACGTCTTCCACTAGGCCGCGGAGATGATCCGCCACGACAAGAGCGCGCTGACGGGCCACCCCGACCAGGAGCGCATCACCGCGCTGCGCAAGATCATCGATTCGAGCCTGTCCAGTGCGAGGGCGAAGAGCGCCGCCCGCGCCGAGCACTCCAAAATGGATCGCCCGGTCGACATGGCCCCGGCCACCAGCCCCGCGACGCCGGTCACCAGAATGTTGCCGTGGCTCGGACCGGCAACCGCGACGCCGATTACGAGACTGGCGGTCGAGACGATGCCATCGTTGGCGCCCAGCACGGCGGCGCGCAGCCAGCCGATGCGGTCAGTGCGGTGACGTTCAGTGTGGCGGCGACACGATGTCATGGTGCAGTGC
>NZ_JBFUCI010000279.1:0-8612 GCF_056405335.1 Variovorax sp. P1_H12_2 | reverse complement strand
AGACTCGAACTCGCACAGCTTTCGCCACTACCCCCTCAAGATAGCGTGTCTACCAATTTCACCACGACCGCGGTTTTTGCTGCCCGGATGGCATGAGGAACCTTGTAAGGTTTTGGCTTTCCGGAACAGCTTTAGAGTTTACCCTGAAAAACAGCCGTTTTCACTCACGGCTGAAGAGATCTCGACTGGATTTACTTGGACGGGATCTGCCCCGCACCTGCCGCAGGCGCAGCCGGTGCCGAAGCCGCGGCGGCCGGAGCCGCCGGCGCGCTGCCGCTGGGGATCTGCGCCGCGGAATCCGAGGCCGCGGGCGCCGGTGCCGGCACGGCCGCCGGTGCGCCGATCGCCGCGCGCTCCAGCAGGCTGCCGCCGCCGGCCGGCCGTGCGTGGCCGAAATAGGCCAACAACAAGGTGCAGGCGAAGAACACCGCCGCCAGCACCGCAGTGGTACGCGACAGGAAGTTCGCGCTGCCGCTGGCGCCGAACAGGCTGCCGGCACTGCCGCTGCCGAAGGCGGCGCCCATGTCGGCGCCCTTGCCGTGCTGGATCAGGATCAGCCCGATCATCGCGAGTGCGGTGAGCATCTGCACGCCCACCAGGATATTGAGGACCACGTTCATTCGTTCTAACTCCTAAGTTCTTTCTTCGGGCACGCGCGTTTCAGCGGGCCGCTGCAATGATCTGCAGGAAATCCGGGGCCTTGAGGGAGGCGCCGCCGATCAGGCCGCCGTCGATGTCGGCTTCGGCGAGCAATTCGGCCGCATTGGCCGCGTTCATGCTGCCGCCGTAGAGGATGCGGATGCCGGCGGCGTGTTCGCTCGCCGCGTGGTGCAACTGGGCGCGCAGCACCGCATGAACGGCCTGCGCCTGCGCCGGGGTCGCGGTCTTGCCGGTGCCGATGGCCCAGACGGGCTCGTACGCGACCACGATCTCGCTGATGCAGTGGCCGTTGACGTGGATCACCGCGGCCAGCTGGCGCTTGACCACCTCCTCGGTGTGCCCTGCCTCGCGCTCTGACAGCGTTTCGCCGACGCAGACGATCGGCGTGATGCCGTTGGCCAGCGCAGCGGCGGTCTTGGCGGCGACCAGCTCGTCGGTCTCGCCGTGGAACTGGCGCCGCTCGGAGTGCCCGACGATGGCGTAGCGCACGCCGAACTCCTTCAGCATCGCAGCCGATTGCTCGCCCGTGAAGGCGCCTTGCGGCTGGGCCGAGAGATCCTGCGCGCCGAGCGCGACCGGCGAGCCGGCCACCAGCGACTGCACCTGCGCCAGGTAAGGCGCCGGCACGCAGACCGCGATCTCGCACGCCGGGGTGCCCACGCCGGCCAGCAGGGCCTTCAGCAGCGCCTCGTTGGCAGGCAGGCTGCCGTTCATCTTCCAGTTGCCTGCGATCAGCTTCTTTTGGGTCGTCATGTCTGTCTAGTTCACCAGGTCAGCACGATCTTGCCGATGTGCTGGTTCGATTCCATCAGGACGTGCGCCTGCGCAGCGCCGCTGGGCTCCCCGAGTGCGGCGAAGCGGCTGTGGATGATCGGCTTGACCGCGCCGCTTTCGAGCAGCGGCCAGACCTTCTCGCGCAGCGCCTTGGCGATCGCGCCCTTGAAGGCGATCGGCCGCGGCCGCAGCGTCGAGCCGGTC
Organism: Variovorax sp. P1_H12_2; assembly: GCF_056405335.1. NCBI lineage: Bacteria > Pseudomonadati > Pseudomonadota > Betaproteobacteria > Burkholderiales > Comamonadaceae > Variovorax > Variovorax sp. P1_H12_2. Next base: position 6,974 of record NZ_JBFUCI010000279.1, on the reverse strand, counting down.
ACCGTGAGCCGCCGTCGCAGCACCAGTCCGGCGTTGATCTCGGCCTTGGCGCCGCCCTGCACGGCGATGATCACCAGCCGGCCGTCCTCGGCCAGGCAGTCGATCTCGCGCGCCACGTAGGCGCCGGCGACCATGTCGAGAATCACGTCGACGCCCTTGCCGCCGGTGAGGCGCTTGGCCTCCTCGGCGAAATCGGCGTTTCTGTAGTTGATCGCATGGTCGGCGCCGAGCTTCAGGCAGGCCTCGCACTTGTCGTCGCTGCCCGCGGTCACGATCACGGTGGCGCCGAGCGCGCGGCCGAGCTGGATCGCGGTCACGCCGATGCCGCTCGAGCCGCCCTGGATCAGCAGGGTCTCGCCCTTTTGAAGCCGGCCCCGCTCGAACACATTGCTCCAGACGGTAAAGAATGTTTCAGGCAAGGTAGCGGCTTCGACGTCGCTCCAGCCCTTCGGAACCGGCAGGCATTGCACGACGGGCGCCACGCAGAGTTCGGCATAGCCGCCGCCGGCGACCAGCGCGCAGACGTGGTCGCCGAGCTTGAAGCCGGCCTCGGCCAGGGCCTTGTCGTCGCCCGCGACGATCTCGCCCGCGACTTCCAGGCCCGGCAGGTCCGAGGCACCCGGAGGCACCGGATAGTTGCCGGTGCGCTGCAGCACGTCGGGCCGGTTGACGCCGCTCGCGGCAACACGGATCAGCAGTTCGCCGGGGCCGGCGACCGGCGCCGGACGTTCCGCCACGCGCAGCACCTCGGGGGCGCCGAACGATGTGATCTCAATGGCTTTCATGGTCTCTTCCTGAATGCGGCGCGCACCGTGCGGCGCGCGCCGACCGACTCGCAATCGCGATGGCGTCGCCGCCATCGCGGCTCGTCAAGCGGAATGATCGCCGCCGCGGCCGCTTTCCTGCAGCGGCAGTTGCTCGGCCATCTGCTCGGGCTGCTGCTCGCCGCCGCGGTCGTTGCTCTCGAAGCGGGGCGCACGTTCGGCGCGCGGCGGACGATCGCCACGATCGCCACGGTCCGAACGCTCGCGGCGCTCGCCACCACGATCGCCGCGGTCGCCCCGGTCTTCACGCGGCGCACGCTCGCTGAATTCCATGCCGGCCGGACGCTCGGTCAGGGCCTTCATGGACAGCTTGACGCGGCCCTTCTCGTCGGTCTCGAGCACCTTGACCTTGACGATCTGGCCTTCGCTCAGGTAGTCGGTCACCTTCTCGACGCGCTCGTGCGCGATCTGGCTGATGTGCAGCAGGCCGTCCTTGCCGGGCAGCAGGTTGATCAGCGCGCCGAAGTCGAGGATCTTGGTGACCGGGCCTTCGTAGACCTTGCCGATTTCCACTTCCGCGGTGATCTGCTCGATGCGCCTCTTGGCCGCCTCGGCCTTTTCCGGATCGGTCGACGCGATGGTGATGGTGCCGTCTTCGTCGATGTTGATCGTCGTGCCGGTTTCTTCCTGCAGGCCGCGGATGACCGAGCCGCCCTTGCCGATCACGTCGCGGATCTTCTCGGGGTTGATCTTCAGCGTGGTCAGGCGCGGCGCGAAGCTCGAGACTTCGGCCTTGGCCTCGCCCATGGCTTCCTGCATCTTGCCGAGGATGTGCATGCGCGCTTCCTTGGCCTGGGCCAGTGCGACCTGCATGATTTCCTTGGTGATGCCCTGGATCTTGATGTCCATCTGCAGCGCCGTGATGCCGTTGGTCGTGCCGGCCACCTTGAAGTCCATGTCGCCCAGGTGATCTTCGTCGCCCAGGATGTCGGTCAGCACCGCGAAGCGGTTGTCTTCCTTGATCAGGCCCATGGCGATGCCGGCCACGTGGGCCTTCATCGGCACGCCGGCGTCCATCATCGAGAGGCAGCCGCCGCAGACCGAAGCCATCGACGAGGAGCCGTTCGACTCGGTGATTTCAGACACCACGCGGATCGTGTAGGGGAACTCTTCCTTGTTCGGCAGCACCGCGACCAGCGCGCGCTTGGCCAGGCGGCCGTGGCCGATTTCGCGGCGCTTGGTCGAACCCATGCGGCCGACTTCGCCGGTGGCGAACGGAGGCATGTTGTAGTGGAACAGGAAGCGGTCTTCGTACTCGCCCATCAGCGCGTCGATGCGCTGCGCGTCGCGCTCGGTGCCGAGCGTGGTGATGACCAGCGCCTGCGTTTCGCCGCGGGTGAACAGGGCCGAGCCGTGAGTGCGCGGCAGCACGCCGTTGCGGATCTCGATCGGGCGCACGGTGCGCGTGTCGCGGCCGTCGATGCGGGGCTCGCCGGCCAGGATCTGGCTGCGGACGATTTTCGATTCGATCGCGAACAGCAGGTCGTTGACCTTGCCGGCGTCGAAGGGTTCGCCGCTTTCCTTGAGCGACGCCATCACGCTGGCGTTGGCTTCGCGCAGGGCTTGCGTGCGGGCCTGCTTGCTGCGGATCTGGTAGACCGCGCGCAGCTTTTCTTCGGCCAGGCCCTTGACCTTGGCGACGAAGGCTTCGTCTTCGACCGGCGGCTGCCAGTCCCAGACCGGCTTGCCGGCGTCACGCACGAGTTCGTGGATCGCGTTGATCGCGATGTTGGCTTGCTCGTGGCCGAAGACCACGCCGCCGAGCATGATTTCTTCGCTCAGTTGCAGGGCTTCGGACTCGACCATCAGCACGGCGGCTTCGGTGCCGGCGACGACCAGGTCCATCTGCGAATCCTTGCGTGCCGTCTGGCCCGGGTTCAGCACGTACTGGCCGTTGATGTAGCCCACGCGGGCGGCGCCGATCGGGCCGCTGAACGGGATGCCGGAGATCGACAGCGCGGCGCTGACGCCGATCATGGCGGCGATGTCGGCGTCGACTTCGGGGTTGAGCGACAGCGTGTGGATGACCACGTGCACTTCGTTCAGGAAGCCTTCAGGGAACAGCGGACGGATCGGGCGGTCGATCAGGCGGCTGGTGAGCGTTTCATGCTCGCTGGGCTTGGCTTCGCGCTTGAAGAAGCTGCCGGGGATCTTGCCTGCGGCGTACGTTTTCTCGATGTAGTCGACGGTCAGCGGGAAGAAGTCCTGGCCGGGCTTGGCCGACTTCGAGGCCACCACGGTGGCCAGCACCACGGTGCCGTCGATGTCCACGGTCACGGCACCGCCGGCCTGGCGAGCGATCTCGCCGGTGGTCAGGACGACGGTCTTGTCGCCCCACTGGAAGGACTTGGTGACTTTGTTGAAGAGGCTCATGGTGTGCTCCTGTTTTGATAGCGGCTCGACCCGTGACGACCACAGGCCCCGCGGGGGCTGGAGCGCTTTTCAGAACACGATGCCATTCCAGGGAAGCTCGGGGAGAACCTCTCTGGAATGACACAGCTTCGCTCTGTTTTGGCGGCTCCGAAGTAAAAAACGCCTGAGCTAGCGGACTAACCCAGGCGTTTTTGCATGCGATTCGACTTACTTGCGCAGGCCCAGCTTGGCGATCAGCGCGGTGTAGCGGTCGGCGTCCTTGGACTTGAGGTAGTCCAGCAGCTTGCGGCGGCGGCTCACCATGCGAAGCAGGCCGCGGCGACCGTGGTGGTCCTTGGCGTGCGTCTTGAAGTGAGGCGTGAGCTCGTTGATGCGGGCGGTCAGCAGTGCGACTTGCACTTCAGGACTGCCGGTGTCGTTGGCGGCGCGGGCGTTGTCCTTGACGACTTCGGCCTTGATGGAGGCTGCGATCATTGTGTTTTCCTTGGTTCCGACCCGAGGTCTTCGGGATGTTTGACTTGCGGTGGGCACTGGAACTGCACCCACCGTGCGCTTGCACGATGCAAAGCTTGTGGATTATAGCTCGCCCCCAGGTTGGGCTCACTGCGTGTAGCCCGCCCACCCCCTGCCGGGGGCAACACCAGAGGCCCGGCGAAGCCGGTTCCTCGGTGTTTCACCAAGGGGCCGGGCTTCGCCGGCCAATTGCTACCGATTGTTATTGTGCGGCGAGCCAGCGCTTGAGGCGGTCGACGCCTTCGACCAGGCGGCCGGGGTCCTTGGAGGCGAAACACCAGCGCAGCCAGCCCTGGGCTTCGGGGGCGAAGGCGTTGCCGGGGGCCAGGCCCAGGCCGGCCTCGACCACCAGGCGCTTGGCGACTTCGAGGGAGTCGCCGAAGCCTTCGAGCTTGAAGAAGGCATACATGCCGCCACTCGCCGAAGCGACTTCGACGCCCGGGATGTCGGCCAGCAAGGGCACCAGCGTGTCGCGGCAGGCCTTGAGGTGGGCGACGATCTTCGGCGTGATCTCCTTGCCATGCGCCAGCGCGGCAATGCCGGCGCGCTGCGTGAACACGCTGGCGCACGAGGTGTTGAACTCGATCAGCTTGCCCATGCCGTCCATCAGGGCCGCAGGCAGCACCAGCCAGCCCAGCCGCCAGCCGGTCATCAGGAAGCTCTTGCTGAAGCTGTGGGCGACCACCAGGCGGTCGTCGGCCTTCGCCACGTCGAGGAAGCTCGGCGCGCAGCCGTTCGGCGTCGGCTCGTAGTAGAGCCGCTCGTAGACCTCGTCGGCCAGAATCCAGGTGCCGGTGGCGCGGCAGTGGTCGAGGATCGCCTGCTGCTCGGCGCGCGTCAGCGTCCAGCCGGTCGGGTTGTTGGGCGCGTTGACGATCAGCAGCTTGGTCGCCGGCGTGACCGCCGCGCGCAGCGCCTCCAGGTCGAGGGTCCACTGCCCTGCCCTCGGCACCAGCGACACGCAGCGCACGTGTGCGCCCAGGATCGCGGGCTGCGCCGTGAGGTTCGGCCACACCGGGGTGATCGCCACCACTTCGTCGCCGGCGTCGACCAGCGCCTGCACCGCCAGCATCAGCGCGCTGACCCCGCCCGAGGTGATCGCGATGCGCGAAGCCTCGATCTTCGGATGCAGGCCGCTCATGTACGCGGCGACGGCTTCGCGCAGTTCGGGCAGGCCCAGGTTGTGAGCGTAGAAGGTCTCGCCGCGCTGCAGCGAGTCGATGGCCGCGTGTCGGATCACCTCGGGCGTGACCTCGTCGCTCTCGCCGAACCAGAAGGCCAGCACGTCGCTGCGGCCGAGGCCGGCATTGGCCACCTCGCGGATCTTGGAGGCTTCGAGGTCTTGGATCGCTTGGCGCATGTCTTGTCCTTGGGGTTCAGGGGCGCTGCATCTTGCAGCTCGAAGGCATTTCGGCACGACTCGCGGGGATCGTCTTGATGACCCGGAAGCCGTAGCCCGAGCCCTCGACATCGAACTTGACGCCGGGCGCTCCCTGCCGGTCCATGACGCCGACCACGAGCTGCTGCTGGAACTGATGGTCCTCGGCGCGCATATGGCCGCGCTGGCCGGCCAGCGTGACGTCGGCCTTCTCGAGGGCCCGCGCCACGGCCACCGTGTCGACGCTGCCGGCCCGCTCGATGGCCTCCGCCAGCGCCTCGATCAGCAGCTGCATGCGCATGTGGACATAGTCGTCGGAGGCCTTGGGGAAGCGGGTGCGGAAGTCGCGGTAGAAGGCTTCGCTCTGCGGCGTCTGCACGTTCGGCAGCCAGTCGGCCACGGCGACCACGCGGCCGATGCCGGCGTCGCCGATGGCCGCCGGCGCGCCCAGGGCATTGCCGTAGAAGGTGTAGAAGCTGCCGGTGAACCCCGCCTCGCGCGCGGCCTTCACGAGCAGGGTCAGGTCGTTGCCCCAGTTGCCGGTGATGACGCCCTGCGCACCGCTGGCCATGATCTTGTTCGCATAGGGCGCGAAATCCTTGACTCGGCCCATCGGGTGCAGTTCGTCGCCGACGATCTGCACGTCGGGACGCGCGGCGCCGAGCTGCCGCCGCGACTCGCGCAGCACCGACTGGCCGAAGCTGTAGTCCTGACCGATCAGGTAGACGCGCTTGAGCGACTTGTCGTCCTGCAGCACCTGCATCAGTGCGGTGACGCGCATGTCGGCGTGGGCATCGAAGCGGAAGTGCCAGAAGCTGCAGCGCTCGTTGGTCAGCACCGGGTCGACCGCCGAGTAGTTGAGAAACAGCACGCGCCGGGCCGGGTCGCGCTCGTTGTTCTTGTCGATCGCATCGATCAGCGCCGCCGCCGTGGCCGACGAATTGCCCTGCAGCACGATGCGCGCGCCGTCGTCCATCGCGGCGCGCAGCGCGGAGAGGGCCTCCTCGTTCTGTCCCTTGCTGTCGTAGCGATCGAGCTGCAGGAAGCGGTTGCCGCCCGGCAGCTTGACGCCGCCGCGCGCGTTGACCCGCTCCACCGCCCACAGCAGGTTGCGGAACACGGCCTCGCCGGTGTTGGCGAAGGGGCCGCTCATGCTCTCGATCAGGGCCAGCCGGATCGGCGGCGCGGCCTGTGCGTGCACCGGCGGCAGCGCCGAGGCGCATAGCGCCAGCGCCGCGAATTTCAAGGCCCTGCGGCGCCAAATAAAGCTGGAGATCATTGTCTTGAAACGCCTTTTGCAGTGCCTAGATGGGATGGCATGCGGCACGCGACTTCTGTTGAACGGCCGCGCAGTGTAAGGGACACACATTCTTGTCCCGTGGTCATCACTCAGGAGTCCTCATCATGTTCTTTGCACCCGCCGTCCGCACCGCCCGCTTCGTTCCGCGCTCGCACGATCGCAGCCTGGAGCGCTTCGTCAACGAGGCTTTCTCCGGCGCGCAACGCTCGCTCAACGTCGAACAGGACGACAAGACCTGGACCCTCACGCTCGACGTGCCCGGCCTGTCGCGTGACGATCTCACGATCGGTATCGAAGGCGCCGTGGTCCGCATCGAGAGCAAGGCCGAAGCCAAGCGCCAGCTCAAGGCCGCCTACGAGCTGCCGCAGGACATCGACGTCGCGACCAGCGAGGCCAAACTCGAGAACGGGGTCCTGAGCCTCAAGCTGGGCAAGCTGGTTCCGGTCAGCAACGTCGCGCAACTGCAAATCAACTAAAGCTCGCCCTGGCTGAAGCTCGCCCCCAGGTTGCCCGCACTTCGTGTCGGGCGCCCACCCCCTACCGGGGGCGCAGTCAGCGGCCCGGCGAAGCCGGTTCCGCGACTGCC